>VXSC01000038.1 GCA_009838195.1 Rhodothermaceae bacterium
AGACCCTTCATGACACCACCTATCCGGCTATCAACTATTTTTCGGGCAAGCACTATTTACCGGTAATGATGGTTATCCTGTGATGACTTGGTGTTTAAACATTTGCACCGTCAGGCTACTTACAATTTTACGATCCTCCTTGGCAAACTCACAGCCCTCCTCATCTTGTATATCCTCCATCATTGCTTTGATTACCAGCGGGATCGTCTTGCCCAACGATTCAACAGTATCCAGCTCTTCTTCCGTAACAGCGCCTTCCTGGAGTAATCCTTGGAGTACATGATGTAATCGTTCTTCTGTGACATGCACAGCATATTCACTTTTCAGAGGTTCTTTCCATGTCTTCTTTACCTTGGTTTCCATAAACGGCTTAGACTTAACTTTTAAGTACCAAGGATACGTAGTTGGATGATAAGGCGAGATCACATATCCTTCGCTGACTCCTTCCTCGTTATTTGCTTTGGTAGGCTGAACAGGAGCAAAGTTCGGATCAAGTTCAAGAATCTCTCTCAGAGGACGGACAGTCTTCAATAATGGGACTAGTTTGCACTTAGACGGAAACCCTATTTTATTCATAAAAACATATTTTAGAAAGTCATAGCCCAATGCGAGACGAATGAGATTGCCATTCTCCACATACTGGATATGCATATCGTAGAAGAATACATCCAATCCATCAAAGTCCCAGGTGAAACGCCTCTGCATTGAGTTTCCAACCAGTTCTCCAAAGAAGGCAATATCAAGGACACAATCAGCATCAATAGGAGAAACCAGATGCGAATGGGGAGACGTTTTTGAGTGATTTAGAACATACTCTAATGGATTGTCTTGTTTCCAGTACTCTAGGAATGCTACGAGCGGTTCACTAAACTTCATCGCTTGTGGATGCTTATGCCAATCGTCAAGTTCAGAGCTTCGCTGACCAATATAGAACTTCCCCTCTCTCCATCCCATCTTGAAGTTCTCGCCATCCAGTTTCTCCGTAGCAATTGCCTTTATCTCACCAGATTCAATCTCTGTATTTATACGAGATAATATCTCTGGATCAAAATAGCGGGACAGTTGTCCGTTATAGGCTTGGATTCCTCTACGTACCGTATTCTTGTGATTAGAGATCTTAAAGAATTTCATCTATTCATAAGTACAATTAAGCATAAACCCCTTATAAAACTACTACATTGTGCATTTTGGTCATGTACCAGACCGGCCGGCGGTTTTGCAACTATACCGCCCAGCGAAAATTCAAGGGATCCCGGTGAACCGCTAAGAAAGCCCTCGCATAGAAGTTGATTCCGCGATAAACTGATGTCGTGTAAAGTAAAAATTTGTGGACTGACGACTCTGGCGGATGCACGATTTTGTGCCGGAGCCGGAACTGATTACCTAGGTTTCATCCAGCATCTTCCTAGCCCACGATATATTCCGCCGGAAAAGGCAAACGAGATCAAGGAATGGATCTACGGTCCGCAAACGGTTGGAGTATTCGTGAATGCGGATGCAGAAACGGTCAATCAAAGCTGCGAAACCGCACGATTTGATCTGATCCAATTGCATGGAGATGAGTCTCCGGCGTACTGCAGACGTATGACACGCCCGATCATTAAGGCATTTCCTGTCCGGCCCAATGACACCGTCCGGTCACTTTCAAGAATTCTGACCGCCTATGAGGATTGTGTAGAGACCTTCCTCCTGGATACTTGGCATCCTGATTTGCCCGGTGGAACAGGAAAATCTTTTGACTGGAGTGTTGCAAAGGATCTAGCATCCGATTTTCCCATTATCTTAGCAGGTGGTCTAGACGTTGACAATGTTCAAGATGCTCTGGAAACTGTGTCCCCATGGGGTATGGATGTATCCAGCGGGCTTGAGGATGCCCCGGGGCGTAAAAACTTTGACTTGGTAACCAAATTCTTTGACTTAATTTCGGAGAATGATCCCGACCTATAACGCACCAAATGAGAACGGACGCTTCGGTCCATACGGAGGAGCATTTGTTCCTGAGATCTTGATTCCCGAGTTACAAGCCGTCCAAGCGGCCTTTGAGCAATCTTGGACTGATCCAGAATTTCAGAATCAGTATCTGCACCTGCTTAAAACTTATGTTGGACGCCCCACTGCCCTAACCCTCGCCGAACGGCTGAGTGACGAGCTCGGCACAGGACGAATCTTCCTGAAACGTGAAGATCTATGTCATACCGGGGCCCATAAGATTAATAATACCATTGGGCAGATCTTGCTCGCCCGCAGAATGGGAAAAACACGAATCATCGCGGAGACAGGTGCAGGGCAGCACGGTGTCGCTACTGCTACGGTTGCCGCCCGGTTTGGACTCCAATGCGTCGTCTATATGGGAGCCGAAGATATGAAGCGCCAGGCCCTGAACGTAGCTCGCATGCAACTGTTGGGAGCGGAAGTCCGCTCGGCAACGAGCGGGAGTCAAACCCTCAAGGATGCCACGAATGAAGCGATCCGTGACTGGGTTTCGAACCCGTCAGACACCTTCTATATCATCGGATCGGTCGTTGGACCACATCCATATCCAATGATGGTACGAACATTTCATAATGTCATCGGGGAAGAGGTTCAACGTCAACTAATGGAAATGACTGGTAGAAATACCCCCGACGTGTTGGTGGCCTGCGTTGGAGGAGGTTCAAATGCTATTGGGATGTTTTACCCATTCATCGACCATCCTGAAGTGCAGATGTTTGGCGTCGAAGCGGCAGGAGAAGGGCTTAACGGAAAACATGCCGCTACACTTTCACGAGGAACTGTCGGAGTGCTTCATGGAGCGATGAGTTATCTCTTGCAGGATGAGGACGGACAGATCTCGCTCGCACATTCGATTTCTGCAGGGCTAGATTACCCAGGTGTCGGACCAGAGCATTCGTGGCTGATGGACCTTGGTCGAGTGACTTACCTTACCGAGACAGATGAGGCTGCCCTGAGAGGTGTTACCCTCTTATCAAAAACAGAAGGAATCATTCCAGCCCTCGAAACGGCACATGCCATCGCAGCACTTGAAAAAATTGTGCCCGAGATTGCACCCGAGTCAATTATTGTGGTAAACTGTTCCGGGCGTGGAGACAAGGACATGCAAACCATCATGGATCATTTATGAGTTCCCGGTTGCCTTCCACACTGTACTCGCTCAAATTGAAGGGTGAGAAAGCCATGGGAATCTTTCTGACAAGTGGATTTCCCGATCCCTCGGCGACCAGCCTGCTCTTGGATGCGGTTGATCAGGGGGGGGCTGACTTCATCGAATTGGGGATGCCTCACAGTGATCCTCTTGCAGAAGGCTTGCCGATCCAGCATTCCAGTACCTGTGCATTGCAGGCTGGCGTCACCATGCAGAAGACACTAGAAGCTGTTACCGCCTTCAGGAAACACAGTGATACACCGCTCTTGCTGATGGGCTACATTAACCCAATTCTCCGTTTTGGTATGGAAGAGTTTTGTAAGCAGGCTGCTAGTGCAGGTGCAGATGGATTAATCATTCCTGATCTGCCCCCTCAGGAGTCATCCCCGCTCCGAGAAGAGGCACAAAAAAATGACTTGAGCATGGTGTTCCTGGTTGCACCGAACACTCCAACCGAGCGCATGGAGGAGATTGATCGCATGTCCGATGGATTTGTCTACTGCGTATCAATTACTGGACTAACCGGAACAGGGATTACCGGGCGGATGGATATGATCACTACCTATCTCAAACATGCGCGGCAGATTATTACCAAGAATCCGCTTCTTGTAGGTTTTGGGATTCAGACACAAGAAGATGCACACCGGTTGTCAAAATATACGGATGGATTTATCGTCGGGTCTGCCGTGGTCAAAGAGATTGAACATCTTTGGGCACGCCCCAACCTCTCGTTAACGGAACGAGGTCGGCTTCTGGCACGGTTTGTGCGCTCACTCAAATAACTCAAAGACAACTAATAATCATGCGATATACCATCCTCATATTCGCTGTGCTGCTGTCTTCCACAGGCTGTGGTGAAGGAGGATTTCTTGGAAGTGATTTCCGGCCTGATGCCACTGGCCTTGAAGGTCAGATTACTGTTGTGATTGATTCCTCTCTGTGGAATGGATCAGTTGGAGAAGCACTCCTGAATCATGTGGGCGGTGCAATTGAAACACTTCCAGCCGTGGAACCAGAATTTGACTTGGAACCGGTCAGGCTATCTTCTCAGGATGCCTTGAATATGGCCCAAGACCGGAAGAACGTGCTTTTTGTGGGTCTGATTTCTGACTCAACTGCCGAAAAGAGTGTTCCAGAAAATGAATATCTGAGCACCCTGTTCAGTAATGATTCCCTGCGACAGATGATTATGGCCGGATCCCCGGCCCTGGTTGCCAGGCCAAACCACTGGCGTAGAAACCAACTGGTCTATTATCTGGCAGCAGCTTCCCCCAGTGACCTGATTGCATCCATTGAACAACATTCAGGTCAGCTCAGATATCACTTTAATGAGATAGCAAGACAGCGTCTGCATCGTGATATGTTCGATATCGGTCGACAGCATGATTTAGAACAAAGACTGATGAATCGGCATCAATTTGCTGTCCATGGACAACATGATTATTTCATCGCCATTGATACCACACAGTTCGTATGGCTTCGCCGCTCACTCACCGATACATGGAGAAGCATGTTCGTGTACTATGAGGAAAATGGGGATCCCTCGAAGTTGAATGAAGCCTGGATTGTTGAAGCCCGAGACGCACTGACCCAGCGCTATATTGGTGGGACGGCAGGGGGATGGATTGAGGTTGATCGTCGTCGTCCAATGACCACAGCACAGATCAACTTCAAAAGACGTTACGCGATTGAGTTTCGAGGACTTTGGCATATGGTCGGGGAAGAGAATGGTCGTAAATTCCCCTTCGGAATGGGCGGCCCCTTCGTGACCTATGCCTTCTATGATGAGCCCAGCGGGAGACTTTATCTAATTGATGGAATGGTGTTCGCACCCAATTTTTCCAAGCGTGAATTCATGCGGCAAATGGAAGTCATTGCTTACACATTCCGTACCCTTGAAGAGGAGGAAAGTGAGAGTACATAGCCGATGCCTTGCAGTAATGCTCGCTCTGTGTGCCACAGCTTGTTCTCCGACACCTGAAGAGCTTGGAGTGACGCAGGGCGACAGCCTGATGATTGAGATTATGGTGGATATACATCTGATCAATGCACGTGCTGAATTGGGATATGGAGTAGATGAACTGTCACTGGATACGATCATTACCCTACACGGTCTTTCCCGAAAAGAGTATGATGACCAGATTGCGTTCTATACCGAACATCCAGATACATATTTAGCGGTCTTGAACAAGGTGATGGAGCGTATCGGGCAGGATGCTAGGCTGATCTCTGGTTATTAGCACGAATACGATCCTTACCTTATGGAGACCCCACATGTAGCCGTCATCATCGTCTCGTATAATGGGCTCCCAATTGTACAGCAATGCCTTCCAACAGTCGCACAGACAAAGTGGGAAAACCTGCAGATTGTATTTGTAGATAATCACTCTTCCGACGATTCTGTCGGCTGGGTAAGAGAGCACTTTCCTAACATTCAAATTCTTTCCAACCCGGACAACTGGCTGTTCAGCCGTGCAAATAATGAGGCGATCCGCCAAACTGAGTGCGATTATGTTGCCCTCTTGAACAATGATGTTGCCGTTTCTGATGATTGGCTAGAGCCCTTGGTAAAGCGTGCAGAAAGCTCTTCCCGCATTGCAGTGCTTCAGCCAAAAATTTTACAGTTCCACCGAAGGAGTCATTTTGAGTATGCAGGAGCCAGTGGAGGATTTCTTGACCAGCTTGGATACCCACTAGCACGTGGTCGTATTTTTGAGCATACTGAAGAAGATGTGGGGCAATATGATACGTCGATAGGGATTGACTGGGCAAGTGGTGCCGCCATGCTGCTGCGACGCAGTGCACTGGATGACGTGGGACTCCTTGATGAGTTTTTTGAACTCCACATGGAAGAAATAGACCTCTGTTGGCGGCTTCGCCGAGCAGGGTACAAAATTGAAGTGGTCCCCGAAAGCAAAGTATTCCACATAGGTGGTGCCACATTATCAAGAACCAGCCACCGCAAACTCTATTACAATATTCGTAACAACATCCTCATGCTGTACAAAAACCTTCCCCCTGTACAATTTAGGGCAGTGTTTTTTCAGAGAGTTATTCTGGACTATTCAATTGGACTTGCTTGGCTCCTGACAGGAAAGTGGAGACAATCTCTGGCAGTCCTCCGAGGGTATCTTGATGCACACAAAATGAAGCATCATTATTCCCCACCAATCAATGCAGCCGCACTTCCCTCTTACCGAGGACGAATTCTTCTGGATTACCTACTCCTGAGGCACCGCCACTTCTCCGATCTGCCTATCAAAAGATTAAAAAACACTCCCTCCAGCGGTAATATTCAATGAGTTCTCTTGATGCGCGTTGACCACTGACCTGCAGTACATTCAGGAATAAATTGGCATACTCCGACTTAATTCCAGAGCCTAATAATCGTACTTTCATAGCTTATCTTTTTCCTCTAAGGAAACCAAGCTTTACCTGAAGTTACTAAATTTTACAACTAAACTTCTGGGGCAGATGTGGAAATCAATCCAGGACTATGAGCAAAATCCAGAGACCTTGGCTACAAGGGAGATCGAAACTTTAGCTGCGCTTTGGAATGAACAACGAAATAAGTTGTCTGATGTGGGAGAATTTGACAGACGCATCAATCGAAAGTGGGCTATTGAAACTGGATTAATTGAACGTCTATATTCTCTAGACCGTGGTACGACCGAAATCCTGATTCAAAGAGGTTTGAACTCAGCATTGCTTCCCCATCGAATATCCAGAGGAGAGGCGGAGTATACAATTGCAATGATCAGCGATCAGCAGGATGCGATTGAAGGTATTTTTTCATTCGTAAGGCAAGATCGTGAATTGTCAACAAGCCTCATCAAAGAATTACACACAGTATTTACAAGGAACCAAAGGACTACTGAAGCAAGAGACCAGTTCGGCAATATCATAAAGGTTCATATTGAGCCTGGTCAGTATAAAACTGCTCCCAATAATCCTACCAGACCCAATGGCCAAGTTCATATCTACTGTCCCCCAGAGCACGTACATTCAGAGATGGATCGATTGATCCATATGCACAGAGAGCATCAATCCCAAAATATTTCCCCTGAAGTGGAAGCAGCTTGGCTTCATCATAGATTTACACAAATTCATCCATTTACGGATGGGAACGGGCGTGTCGCCAGAGCATTGGCCACTATGGTGCTGATTCAAGGAGGAAGTTTTCCCCTAGTCGTTCGTGATGAAAAGCGGTCCGATTACATTGATGCTCTTGAAGAGGCCGATAGAGGGAAATTAGCCCCCTTGGTAAATTTTTTCGTGTCACTTTTGAAACAGGAATTTATAGATGCCTTTGGAGTTATCAAAGAAACAGAGCGACATCTCAAACTCAGTAAACGGCTAGAATCTATAAAGGCATTGTTTACCAAATCACAGATTCAATTAGAACGAGAATTGAAAATAACTTTGCAGTACGCCAACGAGTTGCATGATCTTGTAAAGCTCCGACTGAATGAGATAAAGGAACAGCTACTTGAAATAATCCCAAAGAATTTTATCCTCTATGTTCATGATGCCGATAACGATTCTAAACAAAATTATTATTTCCGCCATCAGATCATTGAATCTGCCAGAAAACTTAATTACCATGCAGACACCAGCATTTATCGGTCATGGGTTCGGTTGTGTATAAAAGATTCTGCTCGCGAATACTCAATTCTAGTTTCATTACATGGAATCGGATATGACTTCAAAGGAGTACTTGTTTGTTCAGTGATTTGGTTTGAAAAGGTTCGTGTTAGTAGGAACGAATCGGAAATCGGAGACAACATCCCACTGTGTAAAGAGGTTTTTCTGGTCAACTACAAAGATGATCTTCCAGAGGTAAAGCGCCGCTTTGATAACTGGCTGGATGCTCCACTTGAAAATGGACTTGCGATCTGGCAGAACACAATTCCCAAAGTTCAGAATCACTCCTAGATCTAGACCATGAGCGTAGCAGCTACCTCTGTCCGATCCTCTGCTCATGGTACTCTAACTGTCGGTTCTATCACAATTTGCGCATCATCAGTTTTGCGTCAACTACGTAACTGAACTTCCCCCTATTTTGCTTTTTTGGGGGGTACAATTTTCTCTGGGGATTCGGGGATATTTTTGAAAAATTGACTGCTTCTGGCCGGGTAGTTCGGTGGTCTACAACGGTTTGAGATTCAGAAGTTTGAACGCTTGTTTTTGTGTGGCACTGACGTCCTTAATCATGACGATCTCTGCGGTCGTGTTCGTACTCATTTTCGGGATGACCGTCAAGCGGGACAGCTTCGAGAGTTCTTCCATCAGGCCCGCAAAGCTCCTGGCTTTTTCGCCATCTTGCGTCCGTTTGGTTTGGGCCTTCCTTTTCGCCGATTCCGAGGGTTTCACGGGCTCCACGACACGGGTGCGTTTTATTGGTTTTTCTTCTTCGGCAAACAGCAACGGGGCCCACTTCCGACGCAAGTGAATCTCCACGTAATACGCCAGCATACACAAAAATACATGCGCCACGACTCGGTTTTTGGTGCGGTGGTGAATCGGACGGACCTGCAAGGACATGGATTTCATCGTGCGGAAGGCCATTTCCACGGTGGACAGACGTTTGTAATGGGTCACCAACTCGCTCGCCTGTGGGTCCTGTTTCAGACTGGAACGAATGGCATACAGCCCATCGAGTTGTTCCGCCCTTGCGATCGTCTGTGCATTGCGAGTGTAGGAAAAATGTCCCTCCCGGATGTCGAGCGTGAAGTATTTTTTCATCTTGTACTTGTTGACCCACTTGCCAACGCGCCGTCCAATCTTTCCTTTGTCCTTTAACCGGCCCTGTTGAGTCGCCTCTACAATCTGGTTCAATTTCTGCTCGGTCTTGATCAGCAATTCGTCCCGGGTTTGTTGGTTTTTCGCGGCCTGTAAGGGGTTGCGGCACAGCACCAGGCGCTCCTTTGGGTATAGATCACTGAAGACCTCCACCAGGTCCTGTTCATCAAACAGGCTCATTTGCAGGCCCTCTTGCTCAACCACCTCACGAATCTCACTCTTTTGCATGGCCGTGATCCAGTCCAGCCCCACGGGCAATTCATCAATCTGTTTCTGCTTCAGAATCCCACGGTCTCCGACCAAGACCGCCTGCTGCAGACCGAACGTGTTCTGAATCTTCTCGAGCTGCGTCGGCAGCGTAGCCGTGTCCGCGGTATTACCACAAAACACCTCCACCGACACCGGAGTGCCCTCCTGGTCGGTCATCAGTCCAAAGACGATCTGTTTCTTGCCCTTCTTCTTGTCCCGGTTGGTGCCATAGGCCGCCCATTCATTTTTCTCGCCTTCCACATAGCTGCTGGTCACATCGTAGAGCACTAGTCCCCCCGAGTTCAGATGCCGCTTGGCCAACCGACACTCAATCTCGGTCTTGTGCTTGACCAATTGATCCATCGCCTCATAGAGGTCTTCCTCATTCACACGTTTGAGTCCGAGCTCTTCATTGAGCGTGGTCGTGGCGGTGTGGACATCCAACATGGCGCTGGTGGCGAGTTTGCTCTTGGGCTGGATCACCCGCGCGGCAATCATGCCAAGAATCAGTCGGCGGAAGCGGGTATGTTTCGGGGCAATCAGTTTGGGCAACTCAAGTTGGTTCATGATCCCCAGGACGGCCGCCACCTGTCCGTGCTGTTTGCTGCTCTGAATGTCGAAGGCGTCGTGTACCGATTGAACGGCCGTGCCTCCTTTGAGGAGAATCTGGATTCCCTTGATGACCTGCATGGGGAGTTTGGTGAGATTGGCCAGGGTAGTTTTTTGGACGTTTCCATCGACCCATTTGGACTCTCGAATGAGCCAGGTGGGATTGGAGTTTCGATTGGGGATTCGTTCGACGTACATGGGTAGGAACGGTGGATAAGCGGGAGATATATTCGGAGACAATATAGGCAATAAATGGATAAAAACCAAAAAAATGAGAAAATTTATCGCACCAATCGTTCAAAATAAACATGGGTAGGCACATAAGCGGTTATTTCGGACAACCATCCACAAAAATCGGCGCAAAATCGACAAAAACAGGAGAAATCAACCCAAAATGGGACCGATCAAACACAAATTCAGAACCTTATTCGTTATAAATCCCCAGATCAGGCAAATAAAGGGGGGAAGTTCAGACGTAAACGATCCACCTGACTCAGTAGCTTAAGATTGCGAGCCAATACACGTACAGATAGGGAGAGAAATACATATCCCAGCATTGGCGAAAACCAAGGTGCGATGAATTCCCAAAGCCGCCCCTCGCTATCAGACAATCCAGCAAATGCGCCGTTACTCCACAAAAAGTAGTAATAGAGAATCAAAAGCAAAACAATCGCCATCCGCACGGTTTTGAGAACACTGACCTGCTTTTCCGGCTTTCCGTAAAGCAGCAGGCTAACCAGAAGTACCGGAACCATCAAAATCAAACCGATCCTGACGAACTGAACTGTACCATCAGAAGATGGGACTGGACTGAAAAGTAAGAGTGAAAAGGCCAACGCAGATAAAACCAGAAAAACACTGTGGATCCGTCCCATAAGATTGATAAAGGGTTTGATTGCACAATAGAGCCTACCGCAAACTACCTGCCGAAATCGGGACCAAGTAACCTGGTGAAGAGCCTGAACTGGAATAGCTTTCCTGGGCTCCGCCTGTGATTGCAGATGTTTCCGTCATCTACCCAAAATGTGGTCTGTCTGTTTCCAATTGGGTTCCCCCCGTGACGGCTCGTATCTATCAACAAAGGGGACTAGACTTTTTCGGTAATCAATTGTACGATCCGATCCGTCATGGCTTCGGTGGATGCTGTGCCATCGACATCCGGGGTTAAACTCGTTCCTTCTTCATAAGCACACCATACTGCCCGTTCAACTTGCACCGCAGCCTCGACCTCTCCTATATGATGCAACAGAAGAGCACAAGAGCGAATTAGCGCCGTGGGATTCGCCTTGGATTGCCCTGCAATATCAGGGGCACTCCCATGAACTGCCTCGAATACGGCTGCCTCATTTCCGATATTCGCACCTGGAACGATACCTAAGCCACCTACGAGCCCTGCACATAGATCGCTCAAGATATCTCCAAACAGGTTCGTTGTCACAATGCAGTCAAATGCATCAGGCTGTATGACCAACTGCATTGCCATATTATCTACGATAAAATGGTCGAACTGGACGCTTGGATATTCTTGAGCGATTCTACGGGCTTCCTCCAGGAAAAGACCGGTTGAGAGCTTCAGAACATTTGCCTTGTGCACTGCCGTCAGTCGCTTACGTTGGTTTGCTATAACCCACTCGAATGCATAGCGTAGGATCCGCTGTGAACCCTTACGTGTAATCCGCGCGATAGAGTCTGCAATTTCGAGACGCTCGTCATAGCTCTCAATCCCCGAATATAATCCTTCCGTATTCTCCCGGAAAATAACCAGATCAACACCTGGAAACGGGGTTTCAATGCCAGGCAACCGTTTGCAGGGACGCAGATTTACGAACAGATCCAGTTTCTGGCGAAGCGAAACATTTACACTCCGAAATCCCCTGCCAACAGGGGTCGTGACCGGTCCCTTCAAGGCAAGACGATTTCTCCGTATCGAGTTAAGCACATCGTCGGGCAAGGGATGTCCCCGTTTTTCAATCCCTGCATAACCCACTTCCTCGAACCGCTCCCAGCGTATATCTACCCCCGTTGCAGCAACAACTTTACAGGTAGCTTCTGTGACTTCAGGGCCAATTCCATCTCCGGGTATCAAGGTAATCGTATACATGCCAATAATTAATGCTGTTGACCAGATACTCCCTGCAGGCTATAAAGAAAAAGGGTAGCAGCGCACACTCGCACCACTACCCAAGGAAAATCCAAATCGGCCCCGTGCCCGGCCTACGGGTACGGTCACCTTGAGTCTACTCAAATATTCGATATATCTCGTCTGGATGAATAACTGATTCGAAGAGTTCCCGCCTTTCGGAGCTCTCCCTGAACATCGGTTACAACACCCATCTCTGATTCTTCATCAACCCTGAGTGATACAATCAATCTCGGCTGCTCACTCAGCTTCCGATACATGATTGATCGAACGTTGGTCAGGTCTTCAATGACGGCATCATCAATTTGCACCTTTGTGTCACCAACCCTATTTCCGGGCATTTTCTCTGGACCCATCCATACGTACGATACATAGCGCTTTTGTTCAATCTTTGTCAATGCTTCCGCTTGCGGCAGAATCGTTCGAACCTGAACCTCCTGCTCCCGCAACACGGTCGTTACCATGAAAAAGATTAAGAGCATAAAGATGATATCCGGCAGTGATGCCGTAGAAATCTCGGGCTTAGCTTTAGATTTTTTTGTAAAGTGAGCAGCCATAATATTTCTTCAGATTCAGTTTCCGGGATCCGGTTCGGCCAACGAAACTTGTGCCGGCCACTTCTCACGAATTTCGTTCTCTTCACCAGCTTCCAATTCAGACCGATATTCAACATAGTTGGCATGCCCCATTGTCCGAGCTTCAATATCCCAAATCTCGAAATAAGCCATCCAGACCTCATCAAGCGTCTGGATGTAGAGATTATACGGAGTCAAACGGTCAGTTTTAATGGACACAACCGCCTTGGACGGAGAGTCAGAATAACGTGCGTCCGCGCCATTATTCTGAACATGGGTCAAAACCTCATTGCGTATCTGTGCTACAGACGAAGGTAAATCCTCAAGAAGAACCTGCCCCTGAGCATTAATCAGAATCTTGAGCATGTTACGATCACTGACTGGAGGTGGTGGAGTCGTTTCATCCGGCTCAGGCGGCAGCGTCATACCAATCCCGGTGTCTACGTCAATTGTAGTTGTAACCAGGAAAAAGATGAGAAGCAAAAAGGCGATATCCGCCATCGAAGAAGTGGGAATCTCAGCACCCTGTCGCTTCTTTTTCTTGGCAAGTATACCCATGAGGATAAAGGTTTAGTAGATCAGGAAATAAGATTCTTAACGCCTGACACCAGAAGGGCAAGAAGTGTCAGCACAAGAGATATGATAATCGTCATAATGCCCGCATCGGTCCAGGTCGGCATTGCAAGTCCGAGAATCAGGAATAACACCGGCGGGACTGCTACGAATCCAATCGAAAGCATCTTCACCTTGCCAAACATAAGACTACGAATTCCTGATGCCAGCATGACTAACAAGCCAAGGCCGATCAGTGCGAAAACGATATAGAGGGCAACGTTGAGCATAAAATCTTGGTTTTTTGGGTATGAAACCCCGATTAATGGACTGCCCCTTAGGAGGATGAGGACTCCTTCATGACAAGAGAATCAATCAACTCAATTGAGGCCTCTTCCATCTCTACAACGATTCTATCAATTTTGGATACTGCATAATTGTAGAAGAACTGTAGAATGATTGCAACAATCAAACCGAATACGGTAGTCAAAAGTGCAATCTTGATGCCCCGGGCCACCAAGCTTGGCGAAATATCGCCCGCAGCTTGAATCGCATCGAACGCGGCAACCATCCCAATAACGGTCCCAAGGAACCCGAACATCGGTGCCAATGCAATAAAGAGTGACAGCCATACAAGACCACGCTCCAGGAAGCTCATCTCAATCGAGCCGTAGGCGACGACAGCTTTTTCCACAGCTTCAATCCCCTCATCTGAGCGCATTAAGCCAGCTTGAAAAACTGCAGCGACCGGCCCGCGCGTTGCTGCACATATCTCCTCAGCAGCAGATACCCCACCCTCCTGTAAGGCTTCTTTGACGCTGACGATAAATTTGCGCGTGTTCACGTCAGCAAGAATCAACTGAATTACGCGTTCAAATGCTATGGCAAGACCGATGATTAGAATAATCAGGACGGGCCACATAAACTCGCCTCCCTGATTGAAATAGTTTACCAGTACATTTATCATGCCTTCCTCTGCAGCAGCTGCATCTTGAACTGACATGATGTTCCCGAAAAGCTTCATGGACTAGTCCTCCAGAAAATTGATTAGAATTTTAAGTGCTAAATGTCAAGCGATTCCCAATATACTACCTATTCAACAATCCTGCCAAACGGTTACCCCAGCTAGGTAGATAAAGGATTCGGATAAAGTTAACGTTTTAAGTGGAAAATGCAATGCAATTGCACATTACTGCTGAGCTATATTTTTTGCTTCCGGCCAAAGCTTCAGAGCCTCCTGCAAGGTACGGTCTTCTGGGTGCATGATTGGGTAAAACGCTTCCAGGTCAAAAAGACGTACCGCTAGTCTAGCCTTTATCCGTGCCTCGAGATAAGGCCTATCCGCTTCTATGTCAGTATAATCGAACGCATCTGTCCCCGTACCGATTTGTATTCCTCTGACGCGCGCATAATCCAGGAAGCCCTGATATTCAGCATCTGGAATTTCAAACGACTCAAAAAAATCATCCCGCTGATTGCCCCAGCGGGCAGTCAATGCCTCTCCTTCACGGTCATACCACATGCGGGCATATGTATTTGCAATATCACGACTCAGGATCTCACGTAAAAACAGTGATGCCGAATCAACACCCACGATAAAGTCCGGCAGGATCCCCCCGCCTCCCATCACTGCCCGCCCACCGACCGTTTTGTAGATCAATGAATCCGGGACACTATCCAGGATTTCCTGAGCACTCAGCAATGCAGTGTTCTCATGCATTTCACGCTTTAAGTTCAAGTACTCTTCACGGTCACCACTGACATATGGAGTTTGAATTAATCTCCCAGACGGCGTATAGTAACGGGCAATGGTCACACGCATTGCGCTCCCATCCGGTAGGGTATGCTGCTGCTGCACAAGCCCTTTTCCGAATGTCCTCCGACCAACAACAAGGCCACGATCGTGATCCTGAATAGCTCCAGCTACGATCTCACTAGCCGATGCAGAGGCCTCGTTCACCAATACAATGATCGGCTCATCTTCAATTAGTCCCGCCGAGGTACCAAAAAATGAATGGTTAGCATCCCGAATGCGCCCCTTCTGAGATACGATCAGTGCATCATCAGGAAGAAATTCATCCGAAAGCTGGACAGCCATTTCCATGTAACCGCCCGAATTTCCACGCAGGTCCAGCATCAGGCGTTGCATGCCTTGGGACTTGAGACGACTAATAGCATCTCGAAATTCCCTGTGCGTTGTTCCCGAGAAGCGATTGATCTTAATAAATCCGGTGATCTCGTCAATCATGTACGCCACGTCAACAGCATACAATGGGATACGATCACGTATAATCGTAAAGTCTATTGGATCCGAATGGTCTGGACGAACCACCACTATATCCACTGAAGTGCCTCGTGGCCCCTTTAGTGTGCGCTGGACATCCGCAGTTTCAAAACCAATGGTGCTCTGCCCATCCACCTCTACGATTCGATCTCCAGAATGGAGACCTACTTCTTCACTGGGCCCCTTGGGGATTACGCTAAGTACGATTAATGTATCCTGCCCTTGCTCTCCCTCAATAAACTCAAACGAGATCCCAATCCCCTCAAAACCACCACTAAAATCTTCTTCTACGCGACGCATCGTTTCCGCATCAATGTACACCGAGTGAGGATCCAGTTCGTCTAGCATCCCCTCTAAAGCATGTTCAGCGAGAGCCCCTGAATCTACATCCTCTACGTAACGTTCATTGATGACAAGGAATGCATGCTCGAGTTTTTTTAATGCGTCCCTCGTATCATCTGACAACGCAGACTCCAATTGCATACCCAAGAGTACGCCAGCAGCCAACACTAAGACACCAAACACTATTTTTGTCTGCACCTTCATAGAATTCCCTCTTGTCTCCGTGGATAGTTAAACCGACAGACCATGCAACAATCGCACCGGGTAATGGATCCAACCCCTAAACTCCTATAAGATAAGCTGTTTGGATGAAGATAGTCGGTTGGGTGCTCCTAGGAATTGTCGTTTTCATTGCCGCCATCGGCGGGATATGGCGCACAGCATATGACTGGAAATCTCGCCTCCCCAGTCAATCGAGTGTGGCCGGACTTGAATCTCCCGTCGAGATTCATTGGGGGGAATTCAATACCGCAGAAATTCAGGCGAATTCATTGCCCGATGCTCTACTGGGGCTTGGCTATGTGCAGGGGAAACTCAATGGTTGGACGATTGCTCTGTGGAGGCAGGCTGCCTTAGGAAAATTGGGGGACTGGTATGGGTCTGATGCGGTTGAGGCGGACCGAATCGTTCGACTGCTGGGCCTACCAGAAAATGCACAGCGTGCCGGCGAGCATCTGAGTTTGAATGAATCAAGCCTAATTGCAGCATTCGGGAAAGGAGTCCAACTTGGGTGGCAAGATGCAGATCATGTACATGAGTTTTTTTTGCAGGACATTACTCCGGAACCCTGGGAGCCATGGCATGCTCTGGCTATTGAGCGACTAATTGCCTGGATGAGTGCTGTTCCTGACTCTGTATGTAACCTTGGGGAACCCGCCTGTACCGACATTGCAAAGCTCAACTCTATCATCCTTCTGAACGGCTTGGAATCAAGTAGCGCCTGGATTCTTCCCACATCACAAGGCCCCTTTCTTTATCAGCGCCATGTACTTGGAAGAGCGGTTCCGCCGGCCTTTCAAGAAGTTGTGTTGAATGTGACCGATAGCTTTGAAATGCACGGAGCTTCACTCATTGGAACGCCCTTTTTTCCAGCAGGAAAAATAGAAAATCGGGCATGGTCTATTCTCCTGTATTCCCCCAAAACAACTCGACCCGTTCGTTTTGGACCGAACTATCCGCTACGATTTCGCTTTCCCGATCGGGAAGAAATCGTGTACTATCAAAGGTCTGACAGTACCTTCAGCATTCAAGGGACACAAGAGGAATTGTTTTGGCCTGGCCTTGGAACCGAGAACGATGTTCATGCCTGGTTTGCTTTACTTCGCAATCAGCCGGCCACATTTCAGCTCTGGCGTGGGGACGGAATTTTGGTGTCATCAGACAGCTCTTGGACGGTCCTTGGTGAACCAGGATTCGTATTCCCAATCCATTTATCCGGCCTCGTTATCAGCAATGATTCCTCTGCCGAACACAGTGCATATTATCTCCGTAATGTAGACTTGAATGTAGCGGACCCATCAAGCTGGGTCACCGATACCTGGAGTCCATGGGTTGCTAGCACCTTACCCCGCGAACTGGATTCCTTGCGCATCCCTGTCAATGCTCCGGCGCTGGTTCAATCAGCACTCGTCTACCTTGAGAACTGGAATCACACGTTTGAAGGAAAAAGTATTGGCGCAACCATCTACAATGAATGGGTTACATCTGAAGGGGGGACCCCGGAAGTGGCGTTCTATAATGCGGTTGACCAATTGACTCAAAAATTCGGAACCGATCAAAGCCAATGGCTCTGGGAGCGCGTACACGCGGATAGACGCTTGTTCACGCTCCATGGCCATCTGGATAGCAGGATGCATACTCCCCTGACATTTCCCGCTGTTGGTCATGAGTCAACGATGCTCTGGGGAGGGGCCAAGGCTGCTGCTGCACCCGTTACATGGGAGGGTTGGACATGGAGTGGACCTGACAGCCCCTTTTTCATTCGCAGACAGCACTTGAATTTGCAGCAGCCATTTGGACGATACATATCCGAGAAGAGTGATCCTTCCACATTTCCGCTATCCGACTTGTCTATGAGTACGACTGTTCTAATGCCGGATGACTTCTAATGATTGGTATTTCGGGCTTGACGCTGGTGCCACAAAAACACGGCTCTATGCCCGCTCAAGGATAGGAAATGCGGATCTGGAATTGCTCGGAGGTGCAGCCAACGCACTCCGACAAGGTGTAGCTCAGACGGCCTCTGTGCTGTCCTCTCTAATCAATGATGCCTTGGACGAATTACCCGGAGGAACCTTGCGTGCTGTTCATGCTGGCATTGCTGGTGCCAGTGCCCCATCAATCCAGAAAGAGCTCGTGCGTCGGATTCGCCTTCTTGTTAACTCAGACAGCCCTTTTAATCTTACCATATCCCATGATGGTATGATCGCGTTGGAAGGAGCTTTTGCAGGACAAAGCGGCCTCCTCTTCATATCCGGAACGGGAAGCGGTGTTATGGCTCGAACGGGAGCAGACATCTCGGACGTTGATCATGTAGGAGGCTGGGGACATATAATCGGAGATGAAGGAAGTGGATATGCGATTGGCAAGCGTGCGCTGGCCGCAGTGGGACACGCATTCGATGGCGGCCCAAAAACACGACTCACACATCTGGCCAAACGCCATCTGAATATTTACGACCGCCATTCTCTTCTGAACACGATAGGTCAATCTGACTGGAAGTTTCAAAATATGGCCCCGCTTGCACTGAATGCGGCCGAAGATGGGGATGATATTGCAGCATCTGTTGTGCAAGAAGAAACCAAACTGCTGGCTCGGCAAGCAGAATTGATGCTAAAGAAGTATCCAGATTTGGACCCCCGATATACGATTATTGGAGGTCTGAGCAATAACAAATTTTACGTGAATCGTCTCTGTGCAGCCACGGAAAATATTTGGCCAATCGCAGAATTTGTTGCCCCCAAAGCCACTCCAGTAGAAGGAGCGGTTCAGATTGCCATGCGGCAGTCTATCGATTCTGACGCTGTTCAATAAGAGAATCCACCACCGTCGGATCCGCCAGCGTAGATGTATCCCCTAGTTGACCGTAATCATTCTCCGCAATCTTACGGAGGATACGACGCATAATTTTCCCGCTTCTTGTCTTGGGTAACGACGGTGCGAACTGTATGTAATCCGGCTTCGCAATCGGACCAATCTGAGTCCGTACATGAGCAACCAATTCTTTCTGCAGCGAGTCCGAAGGGCTCTCACTCGCGTTGAGCGTGACGTAGGCATAAATCCCCTGCCCTTTGATTGCATGTGGAAACCCAACCACTGCAGCCTCGGCCACACACCTGTGAGCAACCAGTGCACTTTCGATCTCTGCCGTCCCCATGCGATGCCCACTCACATTCAGTACGTCATCAATCCTACCAGTAATCCAGTAATAACCATCTGCATCCCGCCGACATCCATCTCCTGTGAAGTATTTTCCCTCAAATGTAGAAAAGTAGGTCTGCACAAATCGTTCATGATCCCTGTACACCGTGCGGGCCTGACTTGGCCATGAGTCTCTGATCGCCAAGACTCCTGCTGCTTCTCCATTCAATACAATTCCAGCGTTATCAAGAACCTCCGGCTGAATACCGAAGAAGGGGAGTGTTGCGGAGCCTGGCTTCGTAGGAATCGCTCCTGGCAGAGGAGTAATCAGGATTCCACCCGTTTCTGTCTGCCACCAGGTATCTACAATCGGGCATTGCCCATTTCCAACAACCTCGTAATACCAGCGCCATGCTTCGGGATTTATGGGTTCACCAACCGATCCTAAAACTCGCAAGGAGGACCGACTCGTCTGTTTTACGAACGAATCTCCCTTACTCATGAGTGCGCGTATGGCGGTAGGGGCGGTATAAAACTGGTTCACCTGATACTTATCTATCACCTGCCAGAATCGGGAAGCATCTGGATATGTCGGTATGCCCTCAAAGAACACCTGTGTTGCTCCATTGAGGAGCGGACCGTATACGATGTATGAATGACCGGTTATCCATCCTACGTCTGCCGAACACCAGAAAACGTCTCCGGCATGATAATCAAAAACAAACTCATGGGTCATGGACGTATACACTAGGTAACCTCCCGTCGTATGCAATAACCCTTTTGGCTTTCCGGTTGACCCTGACGTATACAGTATGAACAAGGGATCTTCTGCATTCATGGACTGGGCAACGTACTCCGTACTCGCCGAGGGGACGTGTTCATGATACCAATGGTCCCGGCTATCGTCCCACGTAATCTCTCCCCCTGTCCGCCGGACCACGAGCACGGATTCCACCTCAGGACAACGTTTTAATGCCTCATCCACGTTTTGCTTCAGAGGTACTTTTTTGCCACCTCTTACTCCTTCGTCCGCCGTGATCACGAATGTCGAGTCACAATCCAGAATTCGATCGGCCAACGATTCTGGAGAAAATCCTGCAAAGACGACAGAGTGTACCGCCCCGACTCTGCTGCAGGCCAACATTGCAGCTGCTGCCTCGGGAATCATAGGCATATAAATGGTGACGCGATCTCCTTTCTTGACCCCCAAAGAAGTGAGAACATTACTGAGTTTGCATACCTCTCTGTGAAGCTCACGATACGTTAGATGCCGTGAATCATCTCCAGGGTTATCTGGCTCCCAAATCAGCGCAACCTGCTCTCCACGATCAGAGAGGTGACGATCCAGACAATTGTAGGACGCATTTAACTCTCCGTCCTCAAACCATCGAATATGCACATCGGAAGATGCATAGGATACATCCCGCACGCGGGTGAACGGCTTGAACCAGTCAATCCGCTCGCGTGCCTCCGTGCTCCAGAACCGTTCTGGAGCTGCGATCGAATCCTGATACTTGGCCAAATATGCCTCCTTGGAACTCAAATGTGCCTGTGCACTGAAATCAGCGGAAGGATGATAGAGGCCAGATGCGTTTTTACTTTCAGAATTGGGATTAGACATAACTGTCTTTGCTTTCTATGGTCTGAGGGAATAAATACCGTTCTCTTTAATTATTCAATTACTTCCATCGGGGCAAATGCCACGCGGAGTCGCTTCCGTCCAAATTTACTGAAATCGACGGTAACTGTAGTCGTCTCCCCACGCCCTTCCACATGTGTGACCTTGCCCGAACCATACTCTCGATGGTTTACCCGTACGCCGAGCTTAAAGGTGGAGGGATCTCCCGGTTGATAATTCTTCGCCGGACGCCCAGAAACCCTAGCACTCGTGACTCGAAAACGTTGCCCGCCGTAACTGGAATGTCTGGGATCACCAAACCGATTTTGAGGACCTCGAAATGACTTCTTTGACTGCCAAGAGCGATGTTTTCGGGTTCCCTCTGTGGCACGAGCGTTCAGAACAGTGGGATCTATCTCTCCAATAAACCGGCTCGGCTCCGCGTATTCTGCATGTCCCCCATATCTTGATCGAACTTTGGCCTGCCCTAAATACAAACGGGACTTTGCTCTCGTAATCCCAACATAGAATAGTCTCCGCTCTTCTTCAAGATCAGATGGGCTGATTACTTGCTCTCCACGAATTAATGGAAGCAATCTCTCCTCCAGCCCTGCAATAAATACTACTTCAAATTCTAGCCCCTTGGACGCGTGAAGCGTCATCAGTGTTACACTATCTGCATCAGATTTATCCGTATCTGCGTCGGTCATCAGCGCAATTGATTGGAGATAGCTGCTCAAAGTGCGGGATTGATCTTCCTCTGTATACTCCTGGATGGCCTGAAGAAGTTCGTGGATATTCCTCAATCTACTCTCCCCGCTTTGTGTTTCGTCCAGTTCCAGATCCCCGATGAGGCCTGATTTTCGAAAAAGCGATGCAGCGAGTTCAACTAGATCCATACCCGTTTCCATTCCTTCTGTATGGTCTTTGATGAGAGCGACAAAATTGGTCAGTGCATTTTGGGCTCGTCTGGGTATTGGCACGCGTTCAATTTCGTCGAGCGCGGTGCCCAAGTCATATTCTGGTTGCCTTGCATACTCAATAATTTTCTGCTGAGATTTCAAACCAATCCCCCTTTTGGGGTGGTTCACGACCCGCTGAAAACTTGCTATATCATTCGGGTTGACCAGAAGTCGGAGATACGCGATGGCATCCCTGATTTCCTTACGCTGATAAAATGAGAGACTGCCGACAATTCTATATGGTAAGCCCTCTCTGCGGAGCGCATCTTCGAAGGTGCGACTCTGTGCGTTCGTTCGATAAAGAACCGCAAAATCCTGGAGTTTGAGATTACTTTGGGCTCTTTCCCTTCTGATAATCTCCACTGCTCGGTGTGCTTCATCCCGATCATGCGCTGCGAAAATCAACGTTATAGGATTTCCATGGTCATTCTGCGTCCATAGAGTTTTCTTAATCTGATTGGCGTTCTTCGCAATAACCGAATCGGCTACTCTGAGAATATTTTTTGTCGAACGGTAATTCTGCTCAAGGCGTACGATTCTTGCCTCTTCGAAGTCTTCCTCGAATGAGAGGATATTTTTAATGTCCGCGCCTCTGAATGCATAAATGCTTTGGGCATCATCGCCCACCACACATAAATTGCGATGCTCCTTGGCTAGGGCATAGGCAAGTAAATATTGCACCCGGTTTGTGTCCTGATATTCATCAATCAATACATGGGACCATTTTTGCTGATATTTTTGAAGTATGTCCGGTTGCCTCTCGAAAAGCTCTAATGGCTTAAGCAGTAAATCGTCAAAATCAAATGCATTCGCCGCCTGTAGGGCCGCATTGTAGGGCATATATAGATCTGCGGCAACTTTGGCCTGTTTGGACTCTGCATGGGCCTCCATTTGATCTGGAGACAGTCGAGCATTTTTGGCCCCCGAAATATAATTCTGAACTACGCGTGGCTTGATTATCTTCGGATCATAGTCGTGTGCCTCAATGAGTTGTTTTAGAATACGCTCTGAGTCGCCTGTATCGTAGATCGTAAAGTCGGATGTGAACCCCAGGTGTCTGGCTTCCACTCGTAACAGTCGAACCATCTGTGCATGGAAGGTCCCCACCCACATTCCCTTGGCCATTCCATCGGGCAGGAGTTTCTCTACACGCTCACGCATTTCGCGTGCCGCCTTGTTTGTAAATGTGAGCGCAAGAATTTGATAGGGGCGGGCCACTTCAGATGCCAGAAGCCATGCAATTCTGCACGTTAGAACACGTGTCTTCCCGGAACCCGGTCCAGCTACAACTAATACAGGTCCCTCAGTCGTTTGAACGGCTTCTCTTTGCCGATCATTGAGCCCCGCGAGAATAGGTTTTGTATCAAATTCTGGCATGTTCAGAGGAAAGTTCGAAAATCAGCCGGAGCATAATGGAGACAACGACAATGCCGATACTCAATCCCAATACCTGATCTCAATCGTCGCATAACTGACACTCTCAATACAGTGGAGGCATCCCACAGGGGGAAAAATCGATTTAAGTCATCGTATGGAAATAACTTGTACATTTGAGCACATCATTAAATCGTAATCCAAACAATGTACGCTGCTGCAGAGTCTTGTCTGGATTGCGAAGGGTGCGAACATACGGAACCTCACTGCATCTTTCCCAATGGAATGAATCAATCAGGCATCTGCTGCAGCCTTACCTTGTACTGACGGAACGCCGAAGAGTCTACGGTTCATTTTTCTGGACAAATCATCCTGGGCTTGATGAAATGGATTAAAATACCCTGCGCAGTTTAGACGATCCTGTCACCGGTTCAATTGTTGAAGCAACATGCCTCTTTTACAGCCACCGTAATTCTGTATTCACAGATTAAGTATCCGCAGTCACATCTTCGGCTTGACGGCAAATGGTTTATCTTCAACGCATAATCGGAAAGTAAACAGTCCCCTACTTTCCACTTTCAACACAAGTAATTCTGATGGAATTTGCTGTTTCTGCTTCCCGTGCTCTTATAGGACTTACTACCGTCATTGGCCTTGCACTTCTATTCTCTGAAAATCGCCGTTCAGCAAACTGGCGTCTTATTTTTTTAGGGATTTTGGCTCAGATTGTGATCGCAATCCTCGTGCTCCAGGGAGATGCTATGGGGCAGTTTTTCTCCCCTTTGGGCTGGCCCAAGGCGCTCTTTTCGTGGATCAGCACTTTCTTCGTGAAAATACTGCAATTCACAACGGAAGGAGCTCAGTTTGTCCTCGGAGACATTGCACTCCCTCCAGATGGAAGTACGGAGCCGGGTACTCCTTTAGTCATCGGCCAAAGTTGGGGAAGTGCAATTGCCTTTCAAGTCCTCCCTACGATCATTTTCTTCGCATCATTGATGGCCATTTTGTACCACCTGGGCCTCATGCAGTGGGTTGTCAAAGCAATGGCGAGAGCAGTCGCAAAACTCCTAAATTCCAGCGGGGCAGAATCGTTGTCGGTTGCCGCCAATGTCTTCGTCGGTCAGACCGAAGCTCCGCTTGTTATTCGGCCTTATCTGGAAAACATGACCCGCTCAGAGATTATGACCCTAATGAGTGCCGGTATGGCCACAATGGCTGGAGGGGTCATGGCCGCGTACATCGCCTTCTTAGCCATTCCATACGCAGCGATGCAGGGAATCCCGTTAGACATGGCTCAACTCAAGTTCGCTGAACACCTCCTTGGAGCAAGCCTTATGGCTGCCCCCGCGGCAATCATCCTAAGTAAAATTCTCGTCCCTGAAACGGGTCAACCCATCACGCTGGGAAGGATTGAACTCCCAAAACTCACTGAGTCTAAAAATGTGATTGATGCGGCCGCAGCGGGAGCGCGTGACGGAGTGCAACTCGTATTGAATATTTCTGCAATCCTATTGGCATTTATCGCTCTTTTAGCAATGATCGATTTTCTTCTGGGCTGGAGCGGAGGCTTGTTCGGTGCAGAGTTAACACTCGGTAAAATCCTGGGATGGGGATTTGCACCAATCGCATGGATGATTGGAATCCCGTCTGAGGATATCGTGACGGTCGGTTCAATGCTTGGCTACAAAATCGTAGCCAATGAATTTGTCGCCTATCTGCAGCTTGCAGATATCATGCAGGCAGGAACGATTTCACAAAAATCGATTACCATGGCAACATTTGCCTTGTGCGGCTTTGCCAACTTCTCTTCTATAGCCATTCAAATCGGAGGAATTGGGCCACTTGCACCCAATCAACGCCCGCTCATTGCGGAGCTAGGAGTCAAGGCAGTGCTCGCTGGAACTTTGGCGAACCTTATGACAGCAACCCTTGCAGGGGTACTGGCATAGTAAAGTTCAAGATAATGAGCCAATATCTGTTAAATTAAAAATTTAACTTAATGACCCTAATATCTCTATAGATATAGAGATACCAATTATTGGTGTGAATACTCTTAAAGAGATCTGTGACCTCCAATAAAAATGGTAGTTGGTCACTCAACTGGGATGGTGTGTATATGGACCGAACACAGAAACCAAAACTTGAACTGGGCAAAAACGAAGGGCAAGCGGCTACTCTGTCAGCCAGGCTCTCACAACTAAGCGAGCGCTTGGCGGAGTCAGACCGAAAAGCTTTTCAGGAGTTGTTTGAAGAAGTAAACGTCACTCTTATTCGATTTTGTTGGCGCTATACGAAAGATGAAGATGCTTCACGGGACATTGTGCAGGATGTATTTGTCAAGATTTGGGAGAAACGGGCAACCTTGGACCCCGATAAGTCCCTCCTCGCACTCATGTACACGATGGTTCGGAACAAAGCCCTCAACCTGTTCCGTGACTCACATTACTCAGATGGGATAGACGCAGATGATGTCGCAACTAAAAATGATCCTGCCCCCGATGAGCAAGTGGACTTTGGTATGCTTGAAGAACATGTCCGTCAGTGGATTGACAGCCTCCCCCCTCGCCGCCGACAAGCCTTTAAGCTTAGTCGTTTCGAGGGACTCACACACGCAGAGATCGCAACTGTCATGAATCTTACACCTCGGACCGTCAATACACATGTGATGCTCGCTCTACGAGATCTTCGTACGAAATTGCAAGCACTACAACAAGATCACCAAGCGCATGAACACTGATCCTAATTCCTCTCTGCCCGACGAAATTCTAGGCCATCTGGATTTCTCTGAGATCCCTGACACCCTAACGGTGTGGCAGCTTGCGTCAGCCTATTATGACAGGGAACCCTCCGCGCAAGAATTTGAGGGCGTCGGCAGTGACATGTGGCCACTCATCCAGAAAGCCACAAGACCCGCCTACATGCGAGTTGTTACATGGCCTCGCGCCGTTGCTCTGGCAGCATGTATTGCGCTCGTTATAGCCGTTGGAATTACACTCACACAACCCACTTCCGTTTTTGCCCCGCATGGCGAGCAGCTTACGCATCAATTACCTGACGGGAGTACCGTGCTGCTCAACAGTGGTACACGTATTGAATACAGTAGGAATTTTGGAGAATCATCCCGTGAATTGACCCTGCAGGAGGGAGAGGTTCTCCTTGACGTTGAACATAGTTCAACCCCATTTACCGTCGAGACCTTTGATGCACAGACGAAGGTATTAGGTACGTCATTTAATGTTCGGTCCTGGCCTGATGAGCTTAATGCGGCCACCGATGTAACCGTTGAGTCAGGGCGAGTTCAGGTAGCTCCTCGCACTAGTGCCGACCTAGCTGTGGTTTTGACTGCTGGACAGTCCGCTAGAATACAGCCCGTCGGTCAGCGCCCCTTAGTCACACAGGGAACTGAGGCATCAATGGAAAAATTGGCATGGGTCGATGGCGGCTTCAAGTTTTCCGATCAACCCCTCGGGAAAGTTGCCCGAGAGATGGAACGGCGCTATGATGTGGAGATTACACTTGAAGCACCGGATCTTGAATCTTTTAAATCCAAGCCCATTGGGATCCTCAAAGAATCTCCAGAAACGGTTGAAGAAATCATTTTGGACATTTGCGCGTTACACTGCGAGTATCGTGCAGTTTCGAATGGGTTTTTGCTTACTCCACCGCGCTAATCCTCCATCCGTCACGCACGAGAATCGTCTTCTAAAAAGTCGTTAGCCTTGTTTCGTGCGCACCTTGATTTGTTGCGTAGCCATTCTGTCTGCCGCATCGCTCGGAAGTACCACAGTTTCGGTCGCGCAGTCTCAACTACCGCTTCTTGATGCAGTCAGGCACTTCCAATCCGTTTGGGGGGCTGATCTTTCCTACGCATCAAGTACTTTACAGGGCCGATACACTTCATGGTCTGCTCCCATCGCAGCCGATGCAGAATCTGATATAGAGTATTTGCTAGAGGGGACTGGTGTCTCTTTTTTCCGCCAGCCCAGTGGCACGTTTTTTCTCCGACCTAATGCAACCCAGATGGCTACACTCATTGGTCAGGTTCGATCAGTGAACAGCGGAACCCCGCTCCGAGGTGCACATATTGCCCTTGTCGGAACCCAGGAAGGTACAACCTCCAATTTCAACGGTTATTTTACCCTCTCAACCCAGCCTCGGAGATCTGCGAAAATCCGCATCAGTCATATAGGCTATCTAACCGAAGAACGAAATGTCAACCTGCTCGCTGACTCCGTCCTGACTATCGATGTCTCGTTAAACGACTGGATCCTCGAAGAGCTCCCCCTGCAAGTAACTGCCTCGGCCCTGCCCGAACTTTCACTTTCGTCTTATATTCGCCCTTATGAAATGGATACCCGAGGCCCTGCCGATCTGAGGCAGATAACCGGACTGGGGACCTCGGATGTTGTGCGGAATCTCAGGGACATAGCGGGAATCTACGTTGACTTAAACACCAGCGATATTCATATACAAGGCGGTGGAATCGGAGAGCACCAATTCAGATTAGATGAAAGTGCTGTTTTCGAACCCATCCATTTGGGCCTGTTTGGGATATTCAACCCGTTTGCAATTGATCAGGTCTCAGTCAGAAAAGCAGGCTTTAACGTAGAGCATGGAAGCTACTTGGCCGGAATTATCAATGCGGAACATTCGCTGAGAGCCGCTTACCCCATCGAAATACAGATAGATCCGATTTCGTTTAATGCACGCATCACGAACTATATGGATATCGGACCAACCAACCTATCCCTGATGGGGGCATTTCGAAGTAGTATTTGGGATCACTGGTGGAGCAATTTGCGCAGCGAGAGCGTGAATGACTTGCTTCGGGAATGGAATCGTCCAGATGAATTCCTGATGCGTGCTAGTATCTATCCTCTCAAACGTGCCTTTGAGCATGGCTATAACACACTGCTTGGCCGTCTCCAAAAAATCCCCACCCCCTCATTACCAGATATCAGTTTTAACGATGTACATGCTGCGGCAAGGCTCGAATTAGACGACCGAAGGGAAATTGGAGGTTCTCTCTACAGAGGGCGCAGCGAGTTTGAAGGGCAATTACTCTCCGCGGCAAGAGATTCTACGGCTGCGCGTAGGCAGGTCGCACCGGATCGTCATGCATGGATGAATCAGAATACGCGCCTGTACTGGAATCAGCATCTGACCGATAACTTCAGCTGGCGTATCTCCTGGCGTAAGGGCAAGTATTTCTTCTCACATAATTACGGAGGTCTTGATCGCCAGAATAGTGTCCATGCAGCATTCCTGCTGTATCGATACAACTCGGTTGAGACCAGTGATGAAAATGAGATTTCAAGCAACGATCTGAGTGTTTCTATTAATCAGGCACACGACCAAGGACTCCTGCAGGCTGGCGTAGATTTTTCATGGATTCAGCATCACTTCAGTATCCAGCACATATTCCCGAGAATTCTTAATCACGAACGGCGCTCTCATACATCCTCGGCTTATCTACAACAAACATGGAGGCCACGCCCCTGGGTAGACCTTACCACTGGTCTGCGCTTTACATGGTTGCGGGCTCAGAATCGGTGGCACATGGAGCCCCGTGCCGCCCTTCTCCTCAAATCACCCTACAGAGACGGCTACGGCGTTTCCCTCCGACTCTCGTCTGGGATCTATTACCAGTTTCTGAATCAGTTCGAGATTGCTACGGTCAGCCCCAGTACGATTGTCCCTTCAACCCGTTTCTGGATCCCTGTGGATGAAACTCTCCGCGCACCTGTCTCCCACCATTACAGCATTGATCTGTCGGCACAGCTATGGACCAATTGGCAATTTGGATTTGAATACCATTACAAAGATCAGCACCACCTTTACAGGATTGATTATCCCATGCTTTGGAGACAGGATCAAGATTCGACGATCATTGATCAGATCAATTCGTTTGTTAGCAATACGGATGGCTTTGTATACGGAGCATCTTTTGAGTTGCGCAGGAATGGCGAGATGGCGAATTTCGCACTCCTCTACGAGCGCAGCGAGTCAAAACGAAAGTATGCATTCCAGGATGGTGTACCCATCCTCCTTCCTGTACCCTGGAATGTACCCCAACGGCTTCAGACCAGGGCAATTGTGAGGCCGATCCCTGCATTGGAAGCCACAATACGTTGGCAAGCTACATGGGGACGCAGATGGGCATTCAAGCGGGCATACTATGATCTCTTAGGATCTGATATTGACTACGCCGCATCTTTTGATGACTACTCATTTAATGACCCTAGCGCAGAGGGACATACGCTAGCCCCATTCAGCCAATTCGACATAGGGCTTGCTGCAATCATTCGTGATAGAACCAATCGCAGATTATGGATCCGGATCGACTTACTGAATGCTTTCGATAGACTGAATCCCGCCTATCGTTACCTATTGGAGCAAAATGAATTCGGGACTGATAGAACAATCCTGGCTGACCGAACCAGCCATCTAATCGGCCGCACCCTTACCGTCTCCGCTCAACTACAGTGGTAGGTCCTACGCTACGCGGTATCTAAACGGGCAAAAAATCGGCGACGATCCATTGCAACGATACGGATATTGCTCCCAACAGCAATAAATTCTCCTTCGGTAGATACCTCTACGCGCTCTCCATTAATTTCTACAATGCCTGTCGGCCTAAGTGGAGTGATGGCGACTCCTGTTTTTCCCAGATAACGAGCTCTCTCATCGCTTTTTCGACTTGCTGCATCCCCCTCCGTCTGCAATGTAGCGGAAAGGATGAAGCGATCCCAAGCTCCTGATCTCCAAAGTACGATAAACAGTGCGATACCACTGCCTAAAGTCCCCGACAGCGCAATGGTCCCTCCAACCAGGCCAGATTCGCTGTAGGCGTATCCGATCGCAAAAATGATCAGCAAGGCCCCCAAGACCCCGATTACATTGAATCCCGGAATCAAGTAGACTTCTACAGCAATCAGCAGAAGACCAGCCAAAATGCACACAATAGGGATAAGTGTTTCCACGTTTATGACTCGTGAGTTCTAACTTCAATTCGGGTTCCACGCACATCAACGACCTGCACCTGTGTACCACGATCAATATACTCGCCAGCAGTGATTACATCTACACGTTTCTTGTCAATCAACATCACACCTGAGGGTCTGAGATCGGTCACAGTTGGTCCTACCCTACCGATATACTCGGAGTGCGTCATGGCTGTCGTATAACCTTCGCTACTCCTGAGTTCAGGTGCTAACACAAGTACATTTGCAGTGGCAGACGTAGGAAACACGCGTACGGCCATGATCAACCCCGCGGCCAGAATCGCCATGGTTACTGCCAATGTATAGACACTTGGCATTACACTGGCGATCGGAGGAAACGAAAAACCTACATTGCCTATCAGTGCAGCAACCAATGAGAACAAGACCAGGACCAGACCTGATATTCCCGCAATACCGAACCCTGGGAATACGAACAACTCAACGATAATCAATCCAACACCAAGTATAAACAGTAGAATCTCCCACACCTCAACAAGTCCCAGTAGGTAGTGAGGCGCAAAGAACAACGCGATCCCCAATAGTGCTACGGCTCCTGGAAACCCCACTCCTGGGGTTTGCAATTCGAAGTAGAGTCCACCAAGCATCATGAGCATCAGGATCGACTGGACCACAGGAGATCCAAGAAACCGAAGTACTCGCTCTGCTGTAGTTTCACGATGTGCTACCAGGGTTGGGCTGTCCAAACCATAAGCAGCGATCACCGCATCGGTCGTTCCCAGAATCTGATCCGCCACCCCAAATTCCAGCGCTTCCGTAGCGCTGAGCGTCAACACTTTGCCTTTCTCGGATACCCCTTCTACTTCAAGAGACGGATCCACCATTGATTCTGCAATCTGCGGATCCCGACCATTCGCTTCGGCGGTTGATCGCATCAAGCCGCGCATGTAGCTCTGATATTTATCCGGTGCTTCGTCTCCACCCACTCCTTCAACCACTGTTGCTGCACCAATCGAAGCCCCCGGCACCATTACAATGCGATCAGCTGCATAGGAAATCAGTGCACCGGCCGAAGCTGCATTCTTGTCAATGAACGCAACAGTAGACATTTCCGCATCCAATAACGTCTTTCGAATCTTGTCCGCAGCATCTACAAGCCCCCCAAATGTATCAATCTCAAATACCGTAAGCACTGCACCTTGGTTGGTTGCATCACGTACGGCCCGATCGATATAACGGGCCAGACCATTATCAATCATGCCATTGACAGGAACGACAAACACCGGCCCTTCAAGGGAATCCGAACTGAGTTCCAATGGCTTTGGTGCACGTACCTGTGCGAGCGTAGCAGGTACAAACAAAGAAAGCATCAACAATGTGAACAATCTATCCATTGGGATCAACCTTTCCTACTTTACGCCTCACCCGATAATAAGGATTCACAGGGAGAGCGTTACCATCATGAAGCATCGAGTCCGGTTTTTCCCATGTATCCATTATTTCGACGAGATTCTCCCGCAAAAATTATGGTTAAACCCTTGGGATCATTTCCCTATTTCTCAATAACCACAGGGGTTCCTTCCCGAACATACGACCACATAAAATCCATGTCTTCATCCCGAACAGCTACACATCCTTCCGTCCAATTTGATGCGAGGCCAGTACCATTACCATGAATCTCTATGAATCCACCCAGAATTGTCCCCATGGGCGGAGGCGTTCCTCTTTTTTCAGCCAGCATGATGGCCTCATAATCTTTCTGACTGATCAATCCGTCCCGCTTTCCCCGCTCGGCATCTTCCGCGTTGGGATAATTCAGTAAAAAAGCGCGATAAAATTTGCTGTATGGGTTCTTCTTAACTACATAAAAGACCCCCTCTGGAGTCCGCCACTGATCAGGATCCTCTTCTGAGCCGCGAATATTTTTATCCGAGTACGCATTGTAGCCAAAATCTGCCCTGAACTCAGATAGGACCCGCATACCCTGGTGAAGTATGACCTGCTTACGCCGCTTCGAAACGAGAATCCAGATATTTGAGATCTCGTCCGCATCTACGTATCCCAAGGCTCCATCCATTGTACGCACCTGCTTCACTGATCCTTCCGACGAGACGACTGCGACAGGTTCTCTGAAGCGAAGTCGCAAGTAAGGTTTCGTCTGCTCAACATCCCGGTATAAACTGACGGCTTGACCGGTCACATAATACAGATCAGCGACTCCCCTTTCCAGAGACTGTGACGCATACGAATCAACAGAGAAGAGATTGAGTGCGATTGCTGCACAAATCGCCAGCTGCATCATAGATTTGCTAAATGACGAATGCATCGTACGGCCTTGCTCATGACTGCTCGGGATTCAGCATCCGCATCATGGGCTCAACCATTGCATTTGTAATCCCGATACTGCTGAACCCACCATCATGGTACAAAGTCTGCATGGTAACCATACGTGTCAGATCGCTCAAAAGTGTAACCGCGTAGTCTCCACAACTGTCCGCATCTGCATTTCCCAGAGGTGACATATTCTTCCCGAATTCAAACATGGCATCGAATCCGGATATACCCTGCCCCGCTGTAGTCTGGGTAGGACTCTGTGAGATCGCATTGATGCGAATCTTGTGCTCGCCAAGCCGCGCCCCCCAGGTCCGTACAATACTTTCGAGTAATGCTTTCGCATCTCCCATCTCTGAGTAATGGGAGAATGAGCGCTGTGCTCCGATATAGGAAATGGTTAGGATTGAACTTCCCTCTTTTAGGGCTTCACTCTCCATTGTATGGTGCACGATCCGGTGCAAACTAACCGCAGAGACATCTAACGTCTTAGCATACCAGTCATAATTTAATTTCTCGTACGGGCGGCGTTTACGGACATTAACTCCCATACCAATTGCATGGACGATAAAATCTATCTGCCCATAATGTTCTTTGAGTTCATTAAAGAGCGAAGACAAATCAGCGTCTTTGGTTGCATCCGCCCAAATTACAGGGCTGTCGACCGATTCAGCTAGACCCTCCAGTGTCCCCAATCGTTTTGCAACCGGAGCATTCGAAAGGGCAAATTGTGCTCCTTCCCGATGAGCTGCTTTGGCGATTGCCCAAGCAATACTACTTTCATTCAGAGCTCCAAAGATGACTCCTTTTTTGCCTTGCAACAGTCCCGAGCGTTCCATTTCTATCAAATAATCTATCACTTCAAAGTGCGGTACTTCATACAACCTCCTTTTGAACCTCAACCTTACGCTTCGAGGCAACCCTGGAGATCGCGATTTTAAGTCTGAACCACCAACAAGGTTCACAGTCTGATTATTGTGAAGTTACTCAATTCTTCCGTATTGGACTCATCCGTGACGAACCCAGTGATCTCAAGATCATGGTTACTCTGACCAACCCTCGAGCCTCGTCAGTATCGTTCGTACAAGCTCTCCCGCATATTGAAGGATAGGTGTCAACTGTCTAAGGCATTCTGACGAACTGGAGCGAGTGATGTGAGGCATCAAAAAAGCTCTGAAAACGTTTATTCCGCATGCTGTCATAATAGCAGCGGTATGATAAAGTACCATGGGGATCCACCTCCGAGAATAAGCGGGAAGGAATAAATTAATGGTCGCATTGCAACTCATCAGAAAATATCTTCGAGACGAGCAATCTCTCGTGAATTCGACCTTTTGCTTCTGATGCCTCGCATCCTGACTCAAATGCGGTTTATCTTCGGGCTGGCAGTAATTGTTTGTCTTCCCTTTTGCATGTCCTGCTCCGCTCCCCTTCCGCCGCCCAGCGAAATAGAACAAGAAACTGCCGATGCCGCCTTGGCAATCTTGTCCCAAAGCCAAACGGATGAAATTCTAAATGCGTTTGATGAAATAGCCACTTGGTCTTATTCCCGACATGATCGCACAGAAAACAGGACTGCACACGAATATGAGTCTTTTACTCGTCTAGTGAAGGTTGATACGTCTGGTTCCGTAACTGTAATCGTGGGTTCGGATTCTGTCGAAGCTCTGGATCTGTCCGGTCTAGCTGAGGCCATGATGCCCGATGATCTTCCCTATTTGATGGAACGGTTCAAAGACGAATTTTCTTACCAGATACGGGAAGACACCACTTATTGGACACGTCCGGCGTATGAGATCACAATCCAAGCCAGACCGGGCAGTGCACAGGAAGGGGTGATGGCCTCCTACATATATGATACCGCTTCCAACAAATTGATCTCTGCGAATCTTCATAATTTCAGTAGTACAATTTTGTTTGGAGAATCCTCCCGTTACCTACTCCAACTTCGTCCTATCGGCACAGCTTGGGTCCCTTATCGCTTGAGTGCACACGTTACACTGAAGCTTCCGCTTGGACAAGAGCAGATATTCGCTCGTAATGTCACATTCTACAACTACACTGATCGGTCAACAAATTAGCTCATTGCTGAGCACGAGATTTCTGGGGCGTCCGTTGTATTACATGGATGAAGTAACGTCGACAAATTCTTTAGCTCTGGAGGCAGCGAAACGGGGGGCTACGCATGGAACTGTATTTGCGGCAGATTACCAAACGTCTGGGCGTGGCCGACAGGGTCGCACTTGGAACGCAGATGCAGGATTGAACCTCACCTTCAGCATTATCCTGGATCTTCCGATTTCTGGCAACCGAATCGGGCTCTTGCCCTTGACCGCCTGTCTGGGGGTAGCCGATGCCATTGCAGATGTCGTTGCACCCTATAGACCGCAACTGAAATGGCCGAACGATATCCTGCTAAATGGCCAAAAAGTCTGTGGGATGCTTTTGCAGACCGTTGGTTCGGCCATGACTCCAATCATACTTGGAATCGGTATCAACGTGAATCAGACCGTGTTTCCCGAGGAATTAGACAAGTTTGCAACTTCCCTGTTGCTCTCTACCGGGCAGCCGATTGACCGAGCGGTTCTGATGCCATCGGTCTTATTGAACTTGGAGAAAAATCTGGAATTAATGTTAACGGATTCCTCTGCCATTCGAAAGAATTATACAAATGATCTAGTCTGGATTGGCCAAAGTTGTCGGGTTATCGGAATGGACGAGGAGATTATCGGCACACCCATCGGCATTGAGGAATCTGGAGCATTAATTTTAGAAACCAGTACTGGAACTCGTACAATTTATGCAGGCAATGTCTCGCTCCGTATGGTTGACGATTGATATCGGCAACAGCACCATTAAAATTGGCCTGTTCGCAGAAGATCGGACCCTGGCAACAGTAACTGAATCTTCCGTAGAGGAAGCCTTGACACGTATTACTACATGGAATACGCAAACCCCACCCTGCCGAATCGGGTTATGCAATGTCGTTCCGCAACAGTCCGAGGTTCTTATCTCCAAAATTGCTGAGTTCACAGATGCACCTATATTTGAGGTTAATAGTCATGCCATTTTCCCAATCCGACTCGACTATACCCCTCCTGAAAATCTAGGTCCTGACAGATTGGCTGCAGCATGTGCGGCTTGGTATCCGGGTGGCACTTCCCAAATCATCATTGATGCCGGGACCGCAATTACGATTGATGTCGTACGAGCAGATGGATCTTTCCTGGGCGGAGTGATCATGCCCAGCCCTACATTATCTAATCGCGCTTTAGCCGATTACACCGCGAAATTGCCCAATGTATCTCTGACTCCTCCAGAAGGATCGTTTGGGACATCTACGGTTGAAGCACTGCAGCACGGACTTATCTATGGGATGATTGATGGGGTCCTGGGCACAATCGCCCGTATTGAACAATTCCTTGATTCCCCATCGGTCATTACCCTGACAGGAGGCTGGTACCAAATATTAGCAGAGCACATCCCAAGGGCGCAAATCAATCGGAATCTCGTTCTTCACGGCATCAGATTGCTGATGCAGTTCAACCCGCCGCCGGAGTGACACGGATTACTTCACCCAACGTAGCCAGAAAAGAAGGCTTACAGGAAAACACCGCATAGGGACCTCCCGCCGCTGCCCAAACCTGTTCGTAGTTCAACAGATCCCCATCCACAAAAGTGGGAATGGGCTTGGGGTGGCCAATCGGTGCGACACCACCTATGGCATGGCCCGTGTGTTGTCGGACAAAATCTGCTCGGGCACGCTGGATAGGGCTGCCGACAAGGCTCTCAAGAAGTCGTTCATCCACATGATTGCTTCCACTGACCAACACTAGGATAGGGTTATCATTTACGCGGAAGACCAGAGACTTTACAATCTGGCCGAGAGCACAATTGAGTGCGGATGCGGCATCTTTTGCCGTTCGAGTAGACTCCGAAAGTTGTGTGACCTTGGTATTCACTCCAAGTGACAAAAGAATCTTCTGAACATGCCTTGCCTTTGCTGGTAGAGTCATTTTGGGTTTGCGAATTGACTTGGCCTTTCTTCCCGATGTTAACCCTACGGTGACCAACGGACACTGTCCTAAGCTTCTGGCAATCGAAAGGTTTCTGTTCTGCTTACGAATACCTGTATACATAAATGAATTCTACACTCGTTCTTTCTTTGGAAATCTATTACGTCCCTGTGAGCATTAACCAAAAAGTAGACTGCTTCGCGTTTATGTCGTAAATTTGGTCAACCTCTGTTGCTCTTCGTGATTTATGAGGCAAATACCGATCAAACGATCACCATAATTCCGGTTTAATGAGTCAGCTTTCTCTTGCAGACATTGCTAATGGACTTGATTCCCTTTTGGACAAACAAATGACGGGACAGGCCCGAATTGCTGCACACCTAGTAGCCGCTGCAGAGGGGCATGGACTCTCCCCCTCAGAGGTAATCTCTATCTTTGACAAGATCGTAGAAAAAACCGTGCTGGATGAACTCTGGGTCACGGATTCAGAGGGGATAGCCTATCTGACTACGGTTCGCGGTGAAGACGGAAAGCCAATTCAGTTTAAGTTTTCTGACGATTCCGACACCCAACCTCAAGCATCTGCCTTCTATCCATTACTCTCGGCCAGTGTTGACAGCGATGAGTGTATTACCCAAGCTGCCCAGACACGCGAAATTGATTGGAATATATTCAAGTACGTGGGGGTAAGTGGGATTGATAAACCCCGAATTGTTCAGGTCGGGAACGCCCTTGCATTCGAAGAGCAGGGACTGCTGAATAATAGCTATGCTTCACCGGTTATGACCGCTGCATTGGCTGCTTTCGGTGAAGCCGAATTGCTTTCGTCTATGTACACTTCCCGTGTAGCCGAAGTTCGATCTGTTTTTGATGCAGTGCTATCAAAGCAAATGGTTGTTCAGGCTGGACTCATCGATGCATTCTTAACTGTTGCTGAAGCTTCTGGATGGTCCGTGGCAGAGACAAATAGCCGTCTGCATCGAATTGTCAAGACCACTCCCATCTCAGAAATAGAAATTGCAACTACTGGTGGCCAGATTGTATTATCCAGCTCCGCACCCTATGGGAAACTGCGCTATCCCGAATCTCTGCAGGCAATCAACGTAGATGTAATGGATGTCGTGGATCATCCATCCATTGCACATGATGAAAGCCATCCTTCAGAAAAGACAGTCACAGTTTATAGCCCTGGTCTTACAAGGATTGTACAAATCACGACCCTCCTGGACGACAGCTCATTGGTTTCACCACGCTTCAGAATTCCTGATTAGGCGCAAGTTTGGCTCTTTCCTTTTTGTGGGTAAGTAAGCCGTCTTTAGGGATCTATCAGATAATGGCCCGTTTCTCGTACACAGTCTTTCTCAGTGCTCTAGGCGTCGGGCGGAAATAAACGGCGTCAATTCGCCAGCCCCGGGGAAACCACGATCAGCGGGGGAAGGAGCTACCCAATCAGCGTGGCAAGCCTCGATTTCCATAAGCCCATCGGAGCGGAAAGTGATAAACGTATATAGCGCATGTGTGTATGGTGCCATGCGCCCGTATTCTGCTCCAACCCAATAGTAGGAAGCGCTGTTTATCCACAGATAATGGATGCCATTTTTGCGTGTGTGCCGATCGATATGGTGATGACCGCAAAAGCAGGCCACCACCTTGCTGTCGGACACGTTACTGTTGTGCTCTTCCAGTACGGCTTCGATGGCGCTGCTAGCCTCAGGCATGGAGGTTGGAAGCCCAAGGCCTTGGTGTACAAATACCACTATCGGAAGGGCTGATTTGGCGAGGTCATCACGGAGCCAAGCCAGCTGAGCGTCGTCAGCGTAGCCGCGCAGAGAGGCATCTACATAGAAATTAGCTTCGCTGTAGGGCGTATAACCTTCATCCGTTTTCAGATTGTTCCGGTCAAGAACTACCACATGATAGGGACCGAAATCGAAGGAATAGTAGCGAGCTGGCATGCCCCACTTTTGAACAATAGCATCCTTGGACACAAAATCCATGTCATGGTTACCGAGTACATGGTACCCCGGGCCTTTAAACGAATTCCATAGGTCTAGGCACTCTTCACTTTCTTTGGTGCCAAAATTGAAATCCCCCAACTGTAGAATGGCATCAGGTTTGCGCTCGGCAACAGCTCGCATGAACGTTTCCAGTCGCTCCATCGCCCGTGGTTCTAGGCCATGATGCAAATCTGCTATCACACCAAGACAAACGGAATCGGTCTGGGCTACACTGCGACCCGGACTGAGAAAAAGGCACCCTGCACCAATCTTCAGCAGCTCCCGACGTGATATCTGTCGTGGTATCATATCCCTGATTCAAAAGCCTTTGATATTTTCGGAACGCATGACCGTCGTGCTTCTGGTAACGACATTCTCTATTAGCCCAAGGTACGATATAATTCCCTATTGTCGGGAGCACAAATTCTTTCCTAGGCTAGTCACGTACCCGGTTCAGGGGAATGGAGCCTGAACCCATCATTACCCGAGAACTCTTCTAATCACCAACCCTTGTGGAAACACAAAAACCGAACTCTACCAGAGCGTGAGGAATACGCTGAATGCGGTTCAATGCCGCCCTTACGATGTTCTTTTTGCGCTTATGGTGAAGCACTTTGACTCCCAAGGTGACGGTGGTGCTCTATCTTCATGCAAAGACCCATGATGACATCCAAACCGCCGGCAGTCGCGATTGCAGCCGCTTCTTTGCTGAAGATGTTGAGTTGCAACCAAAGCGCTTTGGCACTAATTCGTACGGCCTGCTCCGCATGCTCTGGACACTCGTGCGATGGCCGGAATACATTTACAATATCAACCGGCTCAGGAATGTCCGCAACCTTCCTGTATACCTTTTCTCCTAAAATACGCTCAGCCTTTGGGTGAACTGGTATAACCTTGAAACCCCTGTTTTGAAGAAAACTTGCTACGACATGACTATCTTTCTGAGGACTCGTTGATAATCCTACAACGGCAATCGTTCGAGAGGAATCCAGGATTCGATGAACCAAATGTGGGTCCTGATATTTTGCAACCTGCTCCAGACTAAGATTGCCAAATAAGTCACATGAAGAACCGTCTCGCAATTTCATAATAAATCTCTTAAGTTTAGATAGACACCATAATTTCAATTTCGGGCATTCTTCGAGCAGAAAAACGAACGAAGTTTTCAATGAGGCCTTCCCCAGGGACGGAGTATTCCTCACATGCACCATGAAAATACAATCTCACTGCCACACAGCTGGCATCCCGGCTGATTTAGTTCACCCTATTCTGAACTCCCAGTACATCTTCACAGAGCTTACTCCTGGGAGAACTACTACCATCTTTGTCTAGCTCTATCCACTGTACTGCGAGACTCAAACAGAACAGACAAATCAATGCTTAGACCTGTTGAACACCACCATCAGATCTGATGAGCGAACCCTTTCACATGTTCAAGGCGAACGGAAAACTATCACGAAAATTCTACGAAGCAGAGTTGGCGAAGCTGCATCTACGCCTCGTCATTCTTCAGCGCTATATCCGGGTCAAAAAGAAACGTGTCGTTGTAGTGTTTGAAGGCAGAGATGCAGCGGGGAAAGGAGGAACCATCAAGCGCATTACGGCACCCCTGAATCCACGCATCTGCCGTGTCGTTGCCCTCCCCAAACCCACAGATCGTGAATCTACTCAATGGTATTTCCAGAGATATGCACATCATTTACCTGCTTCTGGTGAACTGGTCCTCTTTGATCGGAGTTGGTACAATCGTGCAGGAGTTGAACGCGTGATGGGCTACTGCTCCGAAGAGGAGTATTGGGAATTTCTTCGACAATGCCCAATATTTGAGCGTATGCTGATTGAAAGCGGCACAACCCTAATTAAATATTGGTTTTCTGTGAGCGCTGAGGAACAGGAGCGTAGATTCCGTCGCCGTATGGAAGACCCAAAACGGAGATGGAAACTCAGCCCAATGGACTTAGAATCAAGATCCCGGTGGGTGGATTATTCCCGGGCCAAGGACCAGATGTTTCTACATACGGATCTTCCCGACTCTCCTTGGTGGGTAGTCGAAGCAGACGACAAGCGCCGTGCAAGGTTAAACTGTATCAATCATCTCCTCTCAAAAATCCCCCATGAGACCATTGAACGTAAAAAGGTAGTTCTGCCTCCATTACAAACCGAGCAAGGTTACGTTCGCCCTGCAATGGAAACGCAGCGGATTGTGACCGACCAGTTCGGCGCGCCGAATTCCCCCACCCTTGACCCGAGCGAGACGGCTCAAGAGTAGCCGCTGATCAGTCAGCGACTACCGAGGGAGAGAGCTACCAAATTCATCGAGCCTGCTACTCACTCGCGGAGTAGGAGTTTGGTTTGGGCGAGGATATCAAGAGTATTGAATAGATCCTCCCGTACCAATCAGATTACTCTGAATTTTTTCCGCTGCTTGCATTGAGTACACCACTGCCAATGGCGACCCCCAAGGCACCCAATAATGGATTTAGCCAGACGTACCACATGGGTACAATACTCTGCCCCATCGCTTCCATGATTGACGGGGTCACTTCACGAACAGTCTCCATATCTCCCTGGTTTGTCGTCAACGCAGTGACAACCCCGAGAACAATAATCAGTGCAATCAAATACTTTGCAGCAACATAGTTACCTGCAATCCGAGTACAAATCTTACCGCCCAACCAAGCTGATCCAAGTCCAACAATAATGCTCAGGATCACCCATGTCGTGGAAACATTCCATGAGCCAGTTTGATACGACCCCTCGGCTCCCAAGATGAGATAGGCCAGACTATATATTACCATGATTGTAATCGCGATCGCAAAATAGCTGGCAACCACGGCCAATAGATTCATCCAGAATTTTCGCATGTTATCAGTAGAAGTGGATCCCAAAAATACTCATTCCGCAAATAAAAACCTGCCTCAAAAAACCACCACTGCCGGACAAAAATACCTACTACAGCTCCAACACCTGAACCATGGCCTCTCTGTATGCATATAGGTATAATTGACTCGTATCCTCTCTAAATGATCAGTATCCTTCATGGACTTGACTGCCCCTAATCTTATCCAGGATTTGCCGGCGGCAAACCCTGACATAGACCCGATTATTCAATTTGAGGAGTGGTTCGCCTTTGCACAGAATGCGAATATCTATCTCCCTGAAGCCATGACGCTCGCAACGACTACATCAGATGGGTTCCCGAGTGCACGAATTGTACTTCTCAAACAGGTCAGCCAGAAAGGATTCGTGTTCTTCACCAACTATGAGAGTCGTAAAGGATGTGAGTTGGACTCTAATCCCAAGGCCGCACTCGTCCTTCATTGGGCTACGCTTGAGCGCCAAATAAGAATTGAAGGACCAGTCGAACGAATTACGAGAGAGGAAAGCGAAGTTTATTTTCAGTCCCGCCCACGAGGAAGCCGTATTGGTGCGTGGGCTTCTGATCAAAGCAGTACACTACGGGATCGGTCACACTTGAAAGAGCGTGTGCATTACTTTGAACAAAAATATGCAGGCCAAGAGGTCCCCCTCCCCGAACGCTGGGGAGGATTCCGGGTTCTCCCCGAGAAAATAGAATTCTGGCAAGGTCGGCAAAGTCGCCTACATGAACGACTGGTCTACACAAAGTTACCCTCGGGGCATTGGGACACGGAGTTGCTTTTCCCCTAATTCTCCGCTCCAGAAAGTGAACGGTTTAAATACCCGCAGATGCCATGATCAGAAGAGTTCCCAGGGATGCTCTTTCTCTTCTTCAACCCAATCTGCTCGCACGCTGAGGAGTTTTTCTTGAACCGACAAGCTGTCCTCCACCGGTTCCGGCCTTGTATAGGTTCCCTCTGCAGTCAAGTATCTGGCCTTAACAGAATCCTGCAAATACGATTCCAGCACCGTGTCCCGGAGATAACGTACGTAATTTTTATCCTGAATTGGGAATAATACCTCTACCCGCCGGTTGAGATTACGGGGCATCAGGTCAGCACTCCCCAAGTAGATCTCCTCTTTTCCTCCATTGGAAAAGTAATAGATTCGACTATGTTCAAGGAAGCGACTCACGATACTGATTACTCGAATATTTTCACTTAGACCTGGAATTCCAGGCTTTAAACAGCAGATTCCCCGCACTAACAGGTCAATCTGAAGCCCCTCCTGAGATGCCCGATAAAGCTGACGAATCATCTTCTCATCAACGAGGGCGTTGGTTTTAAGGATCAGACGCGCCTCTCGACCCGCTTTTTGATGGTCAATTTCGCGGTGAATTAATTCGGTAAGGCGCTTCCTCATATTGATTGGCGCTACCAGTAGCTTGCGATAATCTCGCTTCTCCGAATAGCCCGTTAAAAAATTGAAAAGATCGGAGACATCCGCTCCAATCTTGGGATTAACCGTAAAGAACCCCAGGTCTTCATAAACGTGTGCGGTAATGCTATTATAGTTGCCTGTGGAAAGATGCACATACCGACGTATTTGACGCCCTTCATTCCGGATCACCAATGCGATTTTCGAGTGAGTCTTGAGTCCGATAAGGCCGTAAATTACATGGACCCCTTCCCGCTCCAGCACACGTGCCCAGCCAATATTACTTGCCTCATCAAAACGGGCTTTCAATTCGACCAACACTGCAACCTGCTTCCCATTCTCCCTTGCCTTCATCAGAGCATTAACAATTGGAGACTGGTTTCCTACACGATAAAGTGTCATCTTGATTGCAAGTACATCAGGATCTGATGCGGCAGCCTCCAAAAACTCAATCACAGGGGAGAATGAATCGTACGGATGATGAACCAGATGATTTTGAGACCTCAATGCCTTGAAAAAATCTCCATCACGGGTTTCCGATTTGAGCCTCAAAGGTGTAAAGGGCATAAACGGGGGATATTTGAGATCAAATCGATCAATCCCTGACGCAGCCTCCATCAAACTCTCAATTCCCAAGGGCCCGTCAACTACTACAATGTCCTCCTCGTCCGTGCCCATATTCTCAATCAGGAGCCTGAGTACCCGCTTGGGCATATCCGCATTTACCGTGAGTCGCAATACAGAACCGAGACGTCGCTGACGAACCCCCTCCTCCATCGTTTCCAATAAATCGTCTGCCTCCAATTCCTGGATTGTCATATCCGCACTTCGTGTGACTCTAAACGGATATGCTGCCTTGACTTCCATACCGGGAAAAAGAGATTGAAGGTTTGCTGCAATGACTTCTTCTACCCATACGAACGAAAAAATCCTTCGGGTATTTCCGCCCACCTGTATCGTCCAAGGGTCGGAAACTACAGACATTAAACGATCAATGGGTCTAGGAACCTTTACCCGCGCAAAACGCTCGCCGCCAAGTTCATCCTTGATGATGACAGCCAAATTGAGGCTCAGGTTCGAGATGTGTGGAAAAGGATGGGATGGATCCACAGCTAGAGGAGTTAAAACCGGAAATATTGTCCGCTTATATCTTTTTGTCGCTTCGGCCTTTTGAGTATCTGTTAATTCCGAATAGCTCAAGATTTGGACCCCTACCGCCGCCAATTCTGGAATCATTGTAGACAGGAGATAGTGGTGAGCACTCTGCATCAGAGTATGGGCTCCCTCTCTCACGGCCGAAAGCAGTTCTGTTGGGGTCTGCCCGTCAATTGAAAGATCCGTGATACCACTGGCAACCTGCTTCTTGAGTCCCCCGATACGCACCATGTAGAATTCGTCCAAATTCGAGCCAACGATCGAAAGGAACTTCAGTCGCTCCAATAGCGGATTAGCCTCGTCTTGGGCTTCTTCAAATACCCTGTATTGAAAATCTAGCAGACTCAATTCCCTGTTATTGTACAGGGAAGGATCCTTGAGGTCCTCTACAACGCTCGGAGTGTTGCTGTCAATAACTTCCATATTCATTTTTTGGCCATATCTAGTCAGATTTTTCTCGACAAAGTTCCATGTTGCTGTGCAAGATAGATGGCTCAACAGTGGGATTCTCTGTTAAAATTGGTTACACAAACTTATAACTCGTTTAACCTACAGTTAACATCTAATAGCGTTTCATAGCATTAAATACATCCCGAAAGCCTCTTGTTTATACTTTCTCAGATTCATTATGTCTTTCGGTATTCTCCGCCTGGCTGGTACAGTTCCGGTTCTTCTACTCTTCTTCTCACTCCAAGTCAACGCCCAAGTAGGCACGATCGCAGGTCTCATTGTTGACGGCGAAAATGGCGAGACCCTTATTGGAGCTACTGCTACAATAGATGGCTCTACACTTGGAGATGCCACCGACCTGAATGGAAGGTACGAATTTATTGCCGAGCCTGGTACATACACGATGAGGTTCGCTTATTTGGGCTTCTCCACTGTAATGGTAGAAAATGTGGTTGTGGTCGCTGGAGAAATTACCCGACTAGAGATCGAACTCCTCCCCGAAGCACTCTCTTACGGAGAAGTAGTGATTACAGCAGATGCAATCGAAGGTTCAGAGGCGAGGCTACTGCGAGAACGTGCCAAATCCGTAGCCGTCAGTGACGCAATTGACTCCGAGTCAATCAGTCGATCCGGCTCTGGCGATGCCGCGGCTGCCATGACCAAGGTAACCGGGGCCTCTGTCGTAGGTGGCCGCTATGTATACATAAGGGGACTCGGTGATCGTTATGCCAATACGACACTCAACGGATCCACACTGCCCAGTGCAGATCCTGATCGAAAAGCATTTCAGCTAGATCTATTTCCCGCAGCTCTACTGGAAAATATTGTCACTCTAAAAACATTTACTCCAGATAAACCCGGCGATTTTAGCGGTGGTCTGGTGGATGTAGCAACAAAAACCTTCCCCGAGTCCTTTACGCTGCAGTTGTCTGCATCTATGACATACGACGATCAGTCCAGCAGGATTGACCACTTTCTTTCTTATGCAGGCAGCAGCACTGACTGGCTTGGATATGATAATGGCTCCCGTGCATTACCAAAGGTTCTAGAAAACAAAGACCCAGAGGATCAATTACCAAGAGAATCCGACCTTCGTGATGTACGTCGCGGAGTGACCAACGAAATCCGGACCGATCGTGCGGATTCGCTGAATGCTTTTGCACGAGCATTTAATGGAGTGATGGCACCTAGTCATCGATCTACGCCCGTCAATCACAGTTTTTCTGCTGCAGCGGGCGGAAGGATGAAATTGTTTGGTCGACCACTCGGAGTCACCGGCAGCCTCACTTATGGGAGAAGCTACAGCTACTACGATGACGGGGTCTTCAGCCAGTGGCGTTTAGTCGGTGGAGACGTGAACTCCATTGAGAATCTATCCAGTACGACGTATTTCGGACCGAATCCCGATCTCGATGTAATTACGCGGGCAGATCCAAGGGAGGCCTCCTCATTTGCAAACATTCGAGGTAGTGATGAAGCCAACTGGGGGGCATCCGGGACAATTGCGTTCCAGCCCAGCGACAATCATGAGTTGGTCGCCACGATCCTGCGTACCCAAAGTGGGACGAGCCAATCTACCTTGTTAGGTGGCTTTCGTGATCAAACCGGCGGGACAACATTCATAACGCGTGCCCTTAGCTATCAGGAACGTGCCCTTCAAAGTTTCCAGTTAAGGGGTGAACATGCGATTGCTCCCCTTCAAATTGAATGGAAGGCTTCAATTGCGAGTAATTCTCAGGACGAACCTGACTTGCGATTCTTCTCCTCCACCCAGAATATCCGGGAAAATTCTTCGGGTATTGATACGACTTACTCACTCGGGGGAGGGAATGCACCTCCTCCTCAGCGCTACTTTCGTGACCTGAATGAGGATAGCCGTGGTGCCGTAGTGGATATCACGATCCCCTTTCGACAATGGTCAGGTTTGGGGGCACGCGTGAAGTTCGGGGGACGTTACGACCTGTCCGAACGAGAATTCCGACAGCGTCGGTTCGAATATCACGAAGGCCGGGAGATTGACTACAGAGACTTCGAGGGAAATGCCGAAAACTACTTCTCTGAGGAAAATTTCGGCGTATTAGATACACTTCAGGTGGGCGATCTTGTTGGATATAACGCCGGCTTATATCTCCAGGAAAACTCACCTGCCCGTGCTAACTACGATGCCTCTCGTGACATTATCGCGGGATATCTAATGTTAGAGCTGCCGCTCACACCTAAGCTAAAACTCGTTGGTGGAGTCCGATCAGAATCGACCGAAATCGTAACTGAGAGCTATGACCTAACGCTGCCGGACTCCCTGCGCAGAGGAGTACTCGATAATCCCGACTGGCTACCATCCATGAACGTAGTGTATGCGATCAACGAAAGCATGAATTTTCGTCTAGCGGCTACGAGAACACTTGCACGCCCTACGTATCGAGAACTCGCCCCTTTTCAGAGCTTCAATTTTGTTGGGGGTGACATCCAGGAAGGTAATCCCTTACTCAACCGAACACTGATTACCAACTATGATATTCGATGGGAGATGTTTGCCCGAGCTGGAGAGATTCTTGCCGTGAGCGCATTTTACAAGGTCTTCCAAGACCCTATTGAGCGCGTCCTGCGCAATGTTGGAGAAGGTCGATTCGTGTCATTCCAAAATGTGGATCATGCCCGTGTATTTGGTGCTGAATTTGAAGCACGCAAACGACTCAACAACTGGACCAATCTCCCAATTCTGAGAGACCTATCAATTAGTGGAAATTTCTCATTGGTCCGCTCTCAGGTAGATATTCCCGAAGATGAAATGATCATCATTCGCGCCTCGGATCCAAATGCCAGTAATTCCCGCTCGCTGGAGGGGCAATCCCCCTTTCTTCTGAATCTGAGTACGAGTTACGAAAATTATAAGCTGGGGACCATCATTGGGGTCTACTATACGGTCTTTGGTGATCGACTCCTGTCCGTCACCGAAGGGGCAACCCCTGATGTTTTTGAAAAAGCCCGGAGCGACCTGGATGTTACTATCACTCAAGACCTACCTGCGAATCTGCGACTAAAAATCACGGCGAAAAACTTACTCGGGTCAGATGTCCGCCAGATTCAAACGTTCAAAAATCGGGCCTACGACTATATCTCCTATTCAAGATCCCGAACGCTTGGAATTGGGATCAGCTATGTAATTGACTAACCTACTCTTCCACAAATGTGGATTTGTACCCAAGCTTCCCCGTCAGACCAATACACTAATCTGCGAAGGCTTCGCTGTGTATCACGTTAAGGGAATTCTGCGCAGCTCGCGGCACTTAACCCAAAAGCTCTCACTGCTCAAACCTAATCCTATGAAATGTTGTTGTACTGCTCGTCTTGCTGCGCTCCTGCTAGTTGTACTCTCCATGGATGCTGTGGCACAAACTGATGATGTTGAATCTCGTCCCGAGGTTACGGTAACGGATGATGACATCAATGCTGACGATGTAGTTCGATGGACTTCCGATAACGTATATGTTTTGGATGGCCTCGTTATCGTTGAGGATGGAGCCCAACTGCATATTGCTGCAGGAACCGTAATTAAAGCAGAAGACAGAACTGGACCAGATGCGTCTGCACTTGTGATTGCCCGCGGTGGTCAAATATTTGCCGAAGGAACAGCAACACAACCCATCATATTCACCTCAGTCCAGGATAGAATCTCCAGCGTAGATTTCCTCACCTATACAGATCGTGGGCTCTGGGGAGGGCTCGTCATTTTGGGTCATGCCACAACTAATAATCCAGGGGATGCTGCCGGCGACTATAAAGAGATTGAAGGGGTGAATGAACTCGTACCTGATGGGGATACCCGTGCTGAATATGGCGGAGACAATGACGATGACAATTCAGGCGTCGTACGCTATACATCCATCCGTCACACCGGAATTAACATCGGTGAATCAGATGGTAACGAGATCCAAGGACTCACTCTGGGTGGCGTTGGATCCGGCACGGTACTTGAAAATATTGAAGTCTATGCCAGCGGTGACGATGGTGTAGAGTTCTTCGGTGGCACCGTAAATCTTAAGTATTTCGTGAGTGTTTTCAATTCTGATGATGCCATTGACTGGGACCAGGGTTGGCGCGGAAAGGGGCAGTTCTGGTTTGTGCTTCAGGCACCAGATAAAGCTGGCGCTGCCGCTGAGCAGGATGGTGCAGGTGGAGATGAATTCTTCAAACCCTACGCGATCCCACGAATCTACAATGTTACCTATGTCGGCGCCGGATCGGATGCTTCCCCCGAATCAGATCGCGGCGAAATGCTCATGTTCCGTGATAATACAGGCGGGTTCTACCATAACTCAATCTTCACCCAGTTCAACACAGATAAGGGAGGACATGCACTCCAGATTGAGGACATTGATAAAACCGGTAGCACGACGGAAGACAGCCGACGACGGTTTGAAACAGGCGATCTTGGACTGACCCATAATATCTGGTGGGACTTCGGTGTCGGACCTGAGCTGACCTCTTGGGTTGCAGGCTCCGATCAGGGATTTGTAGCCGCTGTAGTTTCTTACCTTACATCCAATGGCAACACTGCAGCGGATCCGCAGCTACGAGGAATTGAACGTGGCACCGAAGGAACTGGAATGCTTGACCCAAGGCCACATGCCGGGAGCCCCGCATTCACCAATCCCAGAGCCAGCTATCCTGAAAATGATGCTTTCTTTTCTGCTACCGACTATATCGGTGCATTTGGCCACTCAAATTGGCTCAGCGGATGGACCGCACTAGATGAACTCGGATACTTGACAGATCTTGCGACTTCAGTTGAAGGGGCCTTCACAGAAGAATTACCTTCTGAGATTTCGCTTGACCAGAATTATCCCAATCCATTTAATCCCATCACCACGATCAAATTCAACCTTGATTACACACAGAACATAACCCTTGGAGTGTACGACCTTAGGGGTCGGCAGATAGCTCAGTTGATCAACGCTCCAAAAACGGCGGGCACTTATCGTGTCACGTTTGACGGAAGTCAACTCGCAAGCGGATTGTATATTTACCAACTGCAGACCGAGAACCAGGTATTTACTCGCAAAATGACACTACTCAAATAGGGCCGAATAATCTATATGGTACGAAAAGACCAGGTTTCTCCCATGTGAGGAGCCCGGTCTTTTAACTTTACCTCCATCATGGCAGAGACTACCCAGAAAGATCCTTCTGGAATCAAACGCTTTACCCCACTGCTCCCGGTACTCGGACTACTGGGCGTATTGTTTTGCTTTTTTGTGAGCCTAGAGCTTATGGGGACCTCCATGAAACTTCTAGGGAAAGGATTTGCGGCGCAATTGATTGAGACGACGAGCAACCCATTTGTTGCACTCTTTATCGGGATTCTCGCTACCTCCTTAGTCCAAAGCTCCTCAACGGTCACCTCTCTGGTAGTATCTGCAGTGGCTGGTGGCGGCCTTACTGTTGCAGGTGCAATTCCAATCGTTCTTGGGGCAAATGTTGGCACCAGTGTGACAAATACAATCGTTTCATTAGGCCATATTGCAAGAAAGGATGAGTTTGGAAGAGCTATGGGGGCGGCGACGGTTCATGATTTTTTTAACCTGCTGGCAGTCATACTCTTTTTTCCTCTTGAGTTGGCCTTCGGATTTCTATCGAAATCATCTGCCGCCCTCACAGAGGGAGTCACGGGTGTAGGTGGAGCAGAACTATTCGACTTTGTCGGCCAGATGACTGCACCAGTCGTGGATAGCCTAGTTCAGTTGATGCTGAATTCAGGCGTGCTCGTGCTGATCCTCGGAGTTCTTCTACTATTTCTATCCTTGCGCTATCTGGTTGTCCTCCTGCGATCGTTGTTTCTTGGACGTTCCGAACGGCTCATCAATAAGTACCTGTTCGGACCTGCTCCTATCGCTTTGATATTTGGTACACTCGTAACCATCATGGTGCAGAGTTCCTCCATTACGACCTCGATCACTGTCCCATTAGTTGGTGCAGGCATCGTTACCGTTGCGCAAATTTTTCCCTTCGTGTTGGGTGCAAATATCGGCACGACCATCACTGCGTTGCTTGCCGCTCTCGTTCTGGCAAGTGGAGGCGATACACTCGGGATCGCTGCTCTACAGGTAGCCCTTGCTCATCTAATCTTCAATTGTTGCGGCGTGCTCACTTTTCTTCCGGTTAAAAAATTACGAGGAATCCCAATTATGATGGCCGAGCATTTGGGGGCATTGGTTGTAAAAAATCGTGCATGGGCCGCCGTTTATCTTGGCTGTATTTTCTTTGTGATTCCTCTTCTAGTCATTCTCTTCACACGCAACTTCAGCTTCTGAACTACCCGGCCTCTGCGGTGAACATGCATTGCGGAGGTGCCTACTAAGCGATCACTATCTGCCCCAGCGATCACGTGATCACCAGTCGGACCGTGCTCATCCAAAGCTACACAGAGATTGCATGACCGCTAGGTTCTGATTGTGTTACCACCCTTGCCGGTCTCGTAGATTCGTGATATGTGCGATATGGTGAAGCCCGTGCCATGCATAAATAATCAGAAAATCCTGGCAGGAGCGGATTCCGTCTTCTGGGTGATCGACCTGGGATCCCCAGTCATCATCATCCATCGCCTGCATAAGCCTACACCACCGGCGATGCAGCGCGTCCAATAGGGCAAGTGATTCCTCCACTGGACCGTCACAAGCATCAGGTAAGCGGGCCCACTGATCTTGATCGTAGGCCTTAATCTTCGGCGAATCTTCGGTTAGCGCCCATCTAAAGCGAATATACGCATTTAGATGGCTGTCTGCAATATGATGTACAAGTTGCCGAACCGTCCAGCCATCGGGGCGATAGGGAGTCCCCAATTGATTGTCATTTAATCCTGCTACTGCTTGTCGAAGCAGCGCTGGAGCGGATGCAATTGCATCGATACGATTCTTTCGCTCTGATTCAGAGATTTCCTTCAGCAACTGAGGAGTGCCGATGGGATAACGTAATGGGTCAGGCATTTTCACTAAAGATTATTTACTGGTTTACTTTCCTCGTCCCCGCATTACATTGTGGCTACGAGGGCGACTCAACCCGCAATCATCATCTGAGGCAATGATGATTGCGGTGGATCAATTGTTTTCTCTATACGGATGGAGAATAGAATTCGCATAAATCCTACCCCTATATATCTCCTTCTGCAGGTCTGAGTAATAATTCTTCGACAACAGTACGGGAACTCAGCCTCCATGCGTCAACGATGCAACGAGCAACATCCTCTGGAGACATAAACCGATCTTCTGGTAACGTGGTCCCAGCCCAGCTTGGCGTGAGCGTAGCCCCTGGAAGAATTGTTGTAATCCGCACGCCCGTGTCGAGCGTCTCGGCCCGAATAGCTCTAGCGAGTCCGAGTAGCCCATGCTTTGCCGCACAATATGCGGATGCACCTGCATAACCCTTTATGGATGCTACGGATCCGACAAAGAACACGTGACCCGATGTGGCTGCAATCATGGTAGGAAGCAGGTTTTTCGTGACCAGGAAACATCCGGTCAGATTCGATTCAATCTGCTCCTTAAATAGATCCGGCGCGGTGTCCAGAAATGGTTTCCCCACGAAATGCCCTGCATTGTTGACAAGCACATCTGGAGATGATTGAAATATTTCACGGATCTCATTACAGGCACTCTCCACCTGGGCTTCATCCGTGATATCGCATATTAATGGGTGAGCATTTGTTGAATTTGCTACCGCCTCCAAACGGCTTTCTGAGCGCCCAATCAGGACCATCTCATGGGAGCCGTCTTGGTAAAAAGATTTAGCGATTGCAGCACCAATACCGCTACTGGCCCCAGTGATTACAATTTTAGCCATTAAATAGATATTCGCAGATGATAATTGTCCGACAACTCGCTCTTACGGTGGGCAATTGAGTTAAGTTTATGAACCCTTTCGATGAAACACATTTTCCCGCTGACAAACAGATTTCCCTGCAGGACGTCTTTATACTGGCATTGGTTCGATTTTGGCCACAAACTCGCAAAAACATCCACACCCGATTACTAAATCTTCCTGCCCTATTTTATTAAGAGAAAACCTCGGTTCAAGGAGCAGGAATCTACAAACGGTAGTGAACAGCGGCACGCTTTTGGCACGAATCACAAAGGAGCAGTTTTTATAGCTGGCAACCACTATTTATACCTATGCGATCCAGAACATCCCCAGTACGAATTTCTAACAACCAATCCCCGTAATTGTGACGACCGTATCCCCCCTCCAATCCATAGCGTTTGAAACTATCGGTGAAGCCTTGAGGAACACCGAACTTCCTGCAACTGACCTAGTAGTTGGAATTGGATCGGGTGGAGTCGTGCCGGCAGTATTGGCTGCGTACGAATTAGGAACCCCAATGCGCGTCCTATGGCTGAATTACCGAGGAATCGATAATGTACCCATCCATCCAATTCCCCAGCTATCCCAGCCTTTTTCACTGCCTCCAGGAACAAAGAGAGTCCTCCTAGTAGATGATGTAGTGGTTTCTGGCAAGACTCTGGAAGCTGCAGGAAAATTGCTGCCACAGACCGAAATTACAACCATGGCGCTCAAAGGAAAAGCCGATATCGTACTCTTTCCTAACATCCAATCGTGCGTGCAATGGCCCTGGAATCCAATTAGATAGCTTAACCATGAATCGAAGAGATTTTGTTCAATGGATCCTTGCTGCTGGATCCGCTGGGTTTGTTCATCAGCAATCATCGGGCAATTCCAGTGAATTGCCCCGTCGCCCGTTTGGCCGCACAAACGAAGAAGTAACGATGCTTGGCTTAGGCGGATGGCATATCGGGCGGATGAATGCGCGAGATGCCCAAGCCACTATTGAGTCCGCAATGGAAGGGGGTGTCCGTTTTTTTGATTCTGCCGAATCCTACCAAAATGGCCGGAGTGAGCGTTATCTCGGAGAATTTCTTGTCCCGCAATACCGGGAAAAAGTTTATCTGATGTCAAAGACAACTGCGACGACTTCCGAAGGAGCTCGCAGGCATCTTGAACAAACATTAGAGCGGCTCAGAACGGATTATTTGGATTTGTGGCAGATGCATGCGATTACTAGCCCGCAGGATGTTGATCACCGAATCAGCGAGGGTGTCCTCGATGTGATGGAGGAGGCACTTGCCGAAGGAAAGACACGGCATATCGGTTTTACGGGACATACTGACCCTGCTGCCCACCGCCACCTACTAGACTTGACGGATATTTTTCATTGTGTTCAATGCCCAGTTAATGTGGCTGATGTGAGCTATAAGAGCTTTACAAGAACCGTGATGCCCACCGTGGTCGAACGCAATATGGGAATGATCGCCATGAAAACTCTCGCAAATGGTGGATTTTTTGGAGGATCTTCCCATGGTCAGCACGGAAACAGACCACGCGTCGTACCCAACCGCCTTTCCGTTCAGGAGGCCCTCCACTTTGTGTGGTCTCTACCAGTCAGCGTGATTGTAACCGGCCCAGATAACATTGAACAGTTAGAAGAAAAAATTTCTTTGGCACATACATTTTCCGGCCTTTCTGAGGAGGAACGAGTAGAACTCATTGAACGCGTGGCAGACATGGCCGGGCGCGGAGTGGAATTCTATAAGGCATAGTACCCGACCGAAAATGACGATCCAGAAATATCTCCTGGTTTGTGTGCTCTTCGTTTTCTCCGCCCGTCTTGTGGAAGCACAGATCGCCGCAACGATCACTGGTACGGTGACCGATACCACGGGAATGCCGGTCTCGGAGGCAAACGTATTCATTGCTTCTTCTATGGTAGGAACCACTACAGATGAAAATGGCAGCTACACACTACGTAGTATCCCATTGGGGACATTACGACTCGTAGTCTCCCGCATCGGGTATGAATCGAGTCATGTTGATCTCTTTCTACGAGAAGCCCGGATCTATACGCAAGACTTTCAGGTCACCGAGAAAATATATGAACTAGGTGCCGTCACCGTTGCAAGTGATAACCGAAGATGGCAACGTCAATTGGAACGATTCACGAAGATATTTGTCGGGGAAAGTCCGAATGCTCAACAAACCATCATCACGAATCCTCATGTCTTGGATTTTTCGGCACGAGGTGGAAGTTTCAGAGCCCAAGCAAGTGAACCTTTAATCATCGAAAACAGAGGACTCGGTTATAAGCTAACCTATTTCTTGAACGAATTCATTGCTGAGCCAAACAGCTGGCGCTGGGATGGCGAGCCACTTTTCGAGCCGCTGGATCCCTCCAGCCCAGAGGAAGCAGCACAATGGAGCGCCCGGCGGGATTCAGCATTCTACGGATCATTCCGACACTTTCTCTTGGCAGTAATCAATGATCAGGTGGAAAGCCAAGGATTCAAAATTTATTCCAAAACAGGCTCGAATCAGGGGATGACAGATCCTCGCGGCGGTGCGCTAGGCAGGCAGGAAAATCGCTTTCCTCTCAAAGCATCGGAGATTATTGGCCCTGGCCAAAACGATGATGAACGTATCCTTGATTTTGAAGGCTATGTTGATGTAGTCTACACACACGAACTTGAAAGCCCGGCCTATCTGCGGTTACAGAGACGCGGACGCGGTCGGCCACGTTATCAGACATCAACGATCCGTCTTGATAGAGGCCCGACTGTTGTCGACTTGAAAGGAGATCCTTTAGATCCATACGGTGTAACTTTCTACGGTGGTTATTTTGCGTATGAACGTACAGGAGATGCGATGCCGAAAGAATTTCGTCCATGGAATCAGGGCGATAATTTTTAGAGGGCTGATTTATTTGCTACTGCTCGTACCGTGCACCCACGTACTTGGGCAGAATATCGTGCTAACTGGCACGGTCACGGATACAACCTCCCAACGAGCATTACCGGATGCCCACGTATTCATTGCCTCGTCACTGATAGGAACCGCGACTGATAGCAAAGGCAAATTCATTCTCAAAGACGTCCCTGCGGGTGCCCATCGTATTGTCGTTACCATGCTTGGCTACGAACCGGCCAGTGTAGATACTCTTTTGAGGGCTGGCAAAGAATACGAGTTTGATCTCACCCTGAATCCTACAACTGTCGAATTGGAAGAGGTGGTGGTGAATGCTCGATTGGCTCGCAGATGGCAGCGACGGCTCAGTAAATTTATACGCCTCTTTTTGGGAGAAACCAATAACAGTGCTCTAACCACAATTGTAAACCCCGAGGTGCTCAGTTTTACAAGCCGCCTCGGAAAATTATCGGCTACTGCGAGTGAGCCCCTGATTATAGAAAATCGTGCTCTCGGTTACCGACTCCAGTATTACCTGAAAGAGTTCTTCTATTACGGCAGTACAATCAAGTACGATGGCGAGCCATCTTTCACAGAGCTAGTCCCGACGGACAGTATCGAGTGGCAGCATTGGCTCATGAACAGGGAGGCTGCTTTCAACGGATCCCAGAGACATTTTCTGCTCTCGCTTATGGCTGGACAGACGAATGAAGAAGGGTTTGAGATACATCGACGATCTTCCCTTGAGTCAAACAGAGCCCGGTTTACGGTGGAGCCAGATCAATTGCTGGAGCCTGGTCCTACTCCGCTTGAGCAACTACTGACTTTTCACGGTCTATTGGAAATCACGTACGTCAACGAATCAGAAGACGACAGTTTCCAGGAGTGGCAACGCCAGCCAACCTGGACACGCCCCGCCCCTCAGCGCTCCTTTATGGAACTAAATTCCGGCCCCACACTGATTGATGAAACCGGTGAAGTCATTGACCCTTATGGTGTCGTGGTGTACGGCTATTATGCATTTGAGCGTATTGCCGACAAGGTCCCTAAAGAGTACCGTCCCCCTGATTGGGAGAGCAGATAATCGAGTTAATGAGGCAACAAGACTGTATTTCCTGACTTGGCGGATCGAATTGCGGCATCCAAGATTTCCGTCGCGACCATATTGACGGATAACGAGGATAAACTTCCCTCTGGATCAATATCACCTCGCACAACCGCTGCAAGAAATGCGAATGGATCGTCACGGGGGCTTTCCCTGTTCGGTGGCAACTTAAAATGTTCGAGATCTGCACCGGGGAGACCAATCGTTCCATCCGTTGAATTCTTTGCATAGATGTATCCGTCCGTACCATAGACATCCATGTCTTTTCGATGGAACGGCCAGTTCCAGGATGCCTGAATAATTCCCTGCGCAGACGGATAGGTCACAATAATCGTTGCTTCGTCATCAACTTGGCCATAAGGCGGATCTGGTTTGAAGATTTGCGTGATTGCCGTTACACTTATTGGCCTTTGCCCCCCTGCAAACCAGGTAATCAGGTTTGCACCATAGCAACCAAAATCTGTAATTGCGCCTCCCCCATTTTTTTCTTCCGTCAAAAGCCAGGAAGAAAATTCCTCCCCCACACCGATTTCGATGGGACCGGGGTGTCCATCCCGCACAACCATCTTACGTAAATCTCCGAGCGAGGCGAGAGATTCTTTGGCATAGTGAACGCTTGGGTACCAAGTCGTTTCGTAATTAGTCAGTAAGTGTATGCCCGCTGAATCTGCGACCGCCTTCATTCGCTGTGCATGATCCAGTGAGATTGCCAGTGGTTTTTCAACCATCACATGCACTCCGCGTGACGCAGCAGCCTTGGTCACAGCCAAATGATCAAAAATATTTGTAAAGACCGTGATTGCCTCTGGCTGTGTCGCATCAAGCATTTCTTCAACGGATTCGTAGACCAACTCCGTATCAAAGCCAAACCAAGCAGCATGACGCTCAACCAACTCATGATCTGATTCTGCAATCCCAACAATTTCTACATCACCCCGTGCTTCACGCCCAAGTATCCAGCCCACATGTCCATGAACGAGTCCAACCACTCCAATGCGTACGGGCGCTGATGTATCCGTATTAGAGGCACCGGTAGACAAAGGGGAAACCTGCAATACGACTGCAAAAAGTACAGATAAAAGTCCCATCACTCGCCGCCACTCCCGTCTACTTTCCGATACGCTTGGATAAGTGCCATCTCACCTTCTTGCCCAGGATGCATGTTCCCATGCTCCATCCCCAAAACCCCTTCAAATCCCTTTTCACGAATATGGGTGAAGACGTTCTGATAATTGATCTCACCAGTTGTCGGTTCTTTGCGCCCAGGATTATCCCCGATTTGAAAATAGCCAATCTCATCCCAGGCAGCGTCAATGTTGGGGATCAGGTTTCCCTCTGTGATTTGCTGGTGGTATAAGTCATTCAGGATTTTACACGCGGGACTATCCACCGCACGGCATATCTCATATGCCTGCGGAATCTTTGTTAAAAAGAGTCCAGGATGATTATGTGGGTTGAGTGGTTCGAGAACCATCACAAGACCATGCGGCTCCAGAATATCACAGGCCCGGCGCAAGCTCTCAATTACATGCGCGGTTTGATACCCCATATCTAGTCTAAGATCAACAAATCCAGGTACGACCGTCATCCACGTGGCATTGACACGTTTCGCAACCTCGACAGACTCCTGAATTTCCTTCAAAAACTGCTCTCTGTGATCTGCATTGCCACTGGCAAGGTTGGGCTCACGCCAGAAAATCGTGTGCGCCACAAAGACCCCCATCCGCATATCGCGCTGAGCCATTGCACTTGCAATACGATCCTGCGTATCCGTACTGCGCCCCTTCATGCCATTGTCTTCCCAAGCGGTAAATCCCTGATCCGCCGCAAAATTAAGCTGATCCACAAGATCATCGCCCGCGCTGTGCTTGAACATGCCAAAGTGTGGGGCATAGTGCATTGAGAAACTATTGGAATTCCCAATTATGGAGGTACAGCCTAAGCCAGCCGCGGCGGCAGCCATAAGAGAGGCGGAGGGTAAAAATTCCCGGCGTGTCATTTTCCTGATCTGATTATGTAATGGATTGAAGATTATACATCGCAGAGACGCACCGCCTCGCGTAATGAGATCAATGGGGTTCGAGTTGGAATAAATTCTTGGCCCACAAAACCCGTGTATCCCGTCTCCACAATCGCACGCATGATTGCAGGGTAGTTCAATTCCTGTGAATCATCAATTTCATTTCGCCCTGGGTTTCCACCTGTATGGTAGTGGCCAATAAATTGATGATTATCTCTGATTGTGCGTATGACATCTCCCTCCATAACCTGCATGTGGTAAATATCATAGAGCAACTTGAAGTACTCGGAGCCAATCTGCTTACAAAGCTCAACCCCCCATACTGTGTGGTCACACATATAATCCGGATGGCTCACTTTGCTGTTGAGCAGTTCCATACAGAGTGTAATGCCATGTTGTTCTGCCACTGGAACGATCTTTTCAAGTCCCTGAACACAATTCTCAAGCCCCTTGGCATCTCCCATACCGCGCCTGTTTCCAGAAAAGCAGATCACACGATCATAACCAGCCTCCGCAACCTCCCGTATGCGCTCAATGAACATTGGAACCAACCATTCATGATTGTTAGGTTCATTAAACCCATCCGTCAAACGATCTTTCCCGTCTGCAACCGGCCCAAAAGGCATCGCACAGACCAATCCATACTTCTCTAGAATCGGCCATTCGTCCGGCTCAAGTAACTCCACCGACTTGAGACCCATGGTTGCTGCTACCTGGACCAGTTCTTCAACTGAATAATCAGGATAGCACCACTTGCAAACACTATGGTTTATACGTCCTCTCAAATGGGACTCTGGCAACGCACCCAGTAAACTGGCCCCTGCCAACCCCGTCAAACTGGTTTCAATAAACGACCGACGCTTCATCGTGATTTGTTTGAATGCAAAGAAATTTCTATTGAACCGGAAGAATTCGATCCATACGTTCGGCTAATCCCTCGAGGTAGGTTCGGTCCCCGCCTGAGACCTCTGCAGTTGCCCATCCTTCATAGCCAATATCTGAAAGAGCTTTATTGACCGCTGGCCAATCACAATCTCCTTCTCCCAGTGGTACACGAAAACCTGCATAAGGCCCCTCGGAATCCGCTTTCGACCGACTGAACTCTTTGATGTCCAATTTCAGAATACGAGGACCCAAGGCTCGGATCCAGTGTTCAGGCCAACCGTACGTGACCACATTCCCTACATCAAAGTACCAGCCTACAAACTCACTTTCGAATTCATCCACATATCTTGCGCACTCGAGCGGGCTCAGCAGAAACTTGTTCCAGACATTTTCAAACGCAATCTTGATACCATATTCTGCCGCCATCGGGAGTGCCTTGCGGATTTCTGTTTGTGAACGCGTGTAGGCATCCGCATACGACACGTTCTTGTTCACTACTGCCGGTACAAGAAGTACCGTTGACGCTCCATACGCGTGTGCATCCTGGATGGCAATCTTTAGTCCATCTAATCCCTCCTCTCTCACAACTGGATCCGGATCAGAAAGTGTTTTTGTCCAATGCACTGAATCAACCACACCATGAATCGGTAGCCCGACAGCATCTCGTGCAGCGATTACTTCATCTCTATCCAAATCACTTGAACTATTCATCTCTACTCCATCAAATCCCAGGTCCTTGAGCAACTGAAATTTCTCAGCAATCGATAGATCCGGCTCCTGAACCATCCCAAACTTGACCGCTTTACGAATAGATCGTGCAGTCGGCCGAGCATATCCACTCTTGCGGTCCAAGGCTAGTCCTACCACACCCAACGCTCCCGTTAGCAAAAAATCTCTCCTTTTCATGCTTACTCCATTTTCTGGGCAGACATCGAAGCGGAACGGGATAATTTCGTGATACCGGGTGCTGGAACTTGAGGCATGGGCAATTGCCCGAATGCCAGTGTTTTTGGCACTAAATCCAATCCGGATGCCATCATCTCATCCCAGCTCAGCTGTTGACCTGTATAGGCACTCTCTCGGCCTAACACTGCTGTAAGTGTACTCGCTGCAATCTGGTTGGCTTCATTGATCGGCTTACTATCACGAATAGATTGAATTAAATCCGCATGTTCCTGCACGTATCCATTGCCGCCGGGCTCAGGCATCTCGTACAAGATACTTCCATCATGCCGCCGAATTTGGGAATTGCGTGGATTCAAGTCGGCGATTCCTTTCGTGCCAACCACACGGTTTGTAACCCTGTTGGTTGCTCCTTGGAATTGTCTGCATTTTGCCTCCACAATTATTTCTCCCGGGTAGACATACTCCACACTGAAGTGATCATAAATATGTCCATACTCGGGACTAGTTCTGGCAATCCGGCCCCCCATCGCAATCGCACTCTGAGGATGTCCTTGGAACACCCAATTGATTACGTCAATGTTGTGCACAAATTGCTCCACGATATGATCACCACTCAGCCATGTAAAGTAGTACCAGTTGCGGCACTGCCATTCCATATCACTCATCCCACTCTTGCGCTCACGTAGCCATATCGGACCCGTCAAATAATATTCCTGTGCAGCCACAATCTCTCCAATCATGCCATCGTGAATACGCTTTATCGCCTCCATAAAACTTGGTTGTCGACGATAGAGCGTCCCTGCAACCACGGACAGTCCTTTCTGCGTGGCAACTTCCCCTGATTTCAAGATTTCCATCGCTCCCGCTACATCTACACTGACCGGCTTTTCCATGAACACATGCTTATCGGCATTGACAGCAGCCGTAAAATGGGCTGGTCTGAAACCCGGTGGAGCAGCCAAAATCACCATATCTACATCGCTGTCAATCACATGTTGGTAGGCATCAAAGCCAACAAAAGCGTGAGAATCGTCGACTTTATAGGCATCTCCAATCTCTCCCTTTAAGGCGTCTCTGGATGCATCCAGGCGGTCTTCAAATAGATCTCCCATGGCAGTGATTTCCACCTGCTCACTAGATACCACGGCATCCCTTGCCGCCCCTGTACCGCGTCCGCCGCAACCTATAACCCCTACGCGTAAGCTATCGCGCCCCCCTGCATAGGCAAAGTTACCGGATGTCATCAATCCAAGTGTGCCGACAGTGGTCACTTTTACAAAGTTTCGTCTGGTGATTTCGTTTTGTTGCATCTGGGATTGATTTGTTTGATTGAAAGATAATGTCACACAGTTTAAATCTGAGACTAAAGCTGAACCGCGCAACTAGAAGACATAATGGCTTGCTCCTGAGCGTATCCAGTGTTTCATTTGGGATGGCGGTTTGCAAGACGAGTGCTATTGGAATAGACATGATGAATGCTAAATCCTGTTTGAAGCAATCGATGCAACCCGATACAACTCACATAAGATCTAATCTGAGGTTAACATTCCACTCTCCTCCGATTAATCCGCGACCAAATTCAACCTACAATAATTCGTGCACTAAAACACGAGTTTTACCCCGAGCACTGAGCCAATTCTAGTCCCAGTCCACCGTTTTCCGTTCTACATCCAAGGGGGAAACGACGACAGTACCAGCTAATTTGTCATGCCAACCCTGCTTCCTAGCATCGATCGCTATCCATATGAACCCCAAAAATAGCGGGATCGTGGAGAGAATATAGGCAAAATATCGGCCAATGTGCTGACCTGTGGTAGGGACCATGCCAGTTCTTGCATCAACAATCTTTGCTCGTATTACCATCTTTCCGGGTGTCGCTTGTTTAGCAACCCAAAACCAAATAGTTGCGACCGGCGGAACCACATATGAAAGTAAGACATCCATCGGGCCGTGAATGATGTCGTCCGCTGTCCAGTACGATAATCCATAGAAGTACGTTAGTAATGGCATTGCAATGGCAGCATATATCAACACATCAACCAATTCAGCACCTACTCGGGGCCAAAAACCTACGTACTTCAGATCGATGGGCACAGATTCAGTCGTACTAGTGGTCATGATTCCGAAAGTTTGTGAAATGCAAGCGAGCTCTGTATTTGATTCATCTTGAGTCGAAATATACAATTTTTGGGGAAGCGGTCACAATTTCCTTAAAACTGGTGACTTTACTTGAACAGTCCAGTGTTCAGTTGTTTGACCTCTACATGGGCTGGCTCCGTCATTTGAACTTAACTCACCCTGCCCCAACGCATTCGTAACGACATCTTCCCAGACCATCACACCATATGCAGAAGCTCACGCATCAGCAATCATCGCACTGGGAGTGCTCACAGCAACTTTTCGCTCATGTGTCACCCCATACCCAATCTCAGGATCAAGAATATGAGAATACCTCACTCCTTGGTAATCCAAGTACCGACATGAATCTCCATAAACTGCAATTCCACAGTTTTTCAAGATTATTTCATGTGCTTCTGACTCTGCTGAAAACACTCTCATACTCCAGCCATCTGAATTCGTAGGAACTTCACCTAAAGTGATATCCCCTCCCGCATCTACGGCAGCCCCTGAAAACCCATCTAGAAAAAGAACTCCTCCCCTGATCAACTACATACGCCCTTCGCAATCCACCAAAGTCAAGCCGTATGTTGCCCTAGTGTAATGGATACGCTAAGGCCCCTATAAAATTCTCGGAACATATTAGTTGGATCCACGATCACCGGATACTCATTAAATGACCGACGTGCGAGGAAGATGTATTGCCATCAAGAGAGACTGCTGTCATGCGATACAGATAAAGCCCTGAGGGCAACGTCAGACAATTCAACTCTATCTCCTGAGTCATCCCCGGTGTCATGTTCACCGCTGGCTTTGCGTACACGTGCCTTCCCGTGATGTCCATAACCTCCACCTGAACCTGCGCCAACCATGGAACGTCAACGACCAAACGCGTTTTGTGGAGAAACGGATTGGGATAATTGCCGTGTACGATGAATTCCTGAGGGAGATGGGCCACTTCTCCTGTATTGACAGATGAAACCACTTCTATACTGAACATCAGACTGTCCTTAGCACCATTTGCATCTACCGCCCTGTAGGTAAACGGTACCGGCGGAGTTATCTCTATTGGGGTTCCGCTGATAGTTCGGGTGGGGAGGTCAAACCTGAGCCCAGACGGAAGAGAGAAGAGATTCAATGTATACTGGATCGGATGTGCTCCGCCAATGACTTCGGGTAAAACAAGCGAGGTAATTGATTGTCCCCGTGTATACGATTGATTTGCAATGCTCGCTGCAAAGAAAATCCGATATACCTCTATGCTGAATTCTAACGTATCCTCGGTTCCAATTGCATCCTCTACTTTCCATGTAAAGGTTTCTCGAGCTGTGCTTTCCCATGGAGTACCGCTAATAGTGCGGGTTTCTGCATCAAATTCGAGTCCAGATGGCAAAATAGGGCTAAGTTCGTAATCATAGGGCTGAATTCCTCCTGTTGCCGTAGGCAGAACCAAATCAGCAACGGGTAACCCAATCGGATAGACCTGACTACCGACCGAGCCAGCAAGTGACAATGCCGAC
>VXSC01000039.1 GCA_009838195.1 Rhodothermaceae bacterium
CGTACGGGTTTGAGGGGGTCCCCGTAACCTTGGCGTTTCGGCGCAAATCACCAAAAGAGGAGTACCGGAAGTAACCCCGCCTGAGGACAGCAATTCATGATGAATCATGCCGTCAAGAAATTTGGGTTAAAGGTTAACTAGTTACCATACAAAACAAGAGTATGACAAAACAAGGTATATTTGGGAACTTATAGACATAATGAGATAGAAGGTTGGTCAAGGAATGCCCATCGCAAACCGCCCTTCGGTAATGGTAATTCGACGATTATGACTGTTAAGTTCAATAAATTTGCCATTATTCTATCGTGCGGGAGGCGTTGTGGAAAGCCATGGCGTCGGTAATTACTGAAGACATTTCCGAACACTGGAGGTCCTAATCGCAAATGGCTAAACCTTCAACACTTTGCCAAAAACTACGGTCATTGGAAGGATCCCCCCCAAAAGCATGGAGTACGGTCGGGGTGAAGGCTCGCCCGAACCTACACGGCATCTTTCGATACCCGGCCATGATGCTGCCACGCATGCAAGGTGATATAATTGATATAATACGTTCTGCCAAAGGCGCCCCATCTCGTGTAGTTGATCCATTTGTCGGGTCTGGCACGGTCATGACAGAGGCACTGCTGCGCGATCTCGACTTCACAGGAATTGATATTAATCCGTTAGCCGTGCTTGTCTGTGAAGCCAAGATAGCCATCGATCGCGGCATCAACATTGAAGCGGCAGCTGAGGTGCTTCTGTCAACATTGCGTTTTGACGTTCAAGAATCGATAGATGTGGACTTTCCAGGTAGATCCAAGTGGTTTGATGATCAAAGCGCGTTAAGGTTTTCAGTTTTGCGCAGAGCTATCATGAGCTTCGACGAGTCTGGTACACGTAAAGTCTTTTGGACGGTCTTCGCAGAAACACTACGGCTTTGTTCTAACAGCCGAACCAGTACATACAAGCTTCACATCCGCAAACCGGAAGATCACGTGGCTGCCGATAGAGTGACTGAGGTCTTCGAGAGTAACCTATCCAAGACGCTAATGGGTGTGCGAGAGTACCGTGCGCAACAAAAGTCACAAACGAGAAGGCCCTCTGTCGAGGTCATCTGCGGAGATGTGCGAGAGGCGAAATCCGACAGGGCTTCCAATGACCATCAGATCCTCGTGACCTCACCTCCATATGGTGACAATAAGACAACGATACCATACGGTCAATTCTCGTACCTTGCGATGCGATGGATCCCAGAATATGATCTTCCTAGCCCTATTGCGGCACAACTGAATTCCAATACCAACTCATTGGACTCGGCAAGCTTGGGCGGTTCAGTCCGTGGAGCCGAGGAGAAGGAAGATTGTGTTCGTGCCAAGTCCCCTCATTTTGATGCCTTCGTACACAAGGCGAAGCAGTTGGGTAAGCGAAAGGCGATCCGCAAGGTTTCGGCTTTTTTGGGTGATTTTAGCGAAGCTATCAGCCATCTGCGAACCGGCCCAACGTCGACCGCTCATTGGGTTCTTACGACTGGAAATCGAACCGTCGCGGGACTTACCGTGCCGTTTGACTCAATTTGCAGAGACCTGCTTACTGGTCTCGGCGGAAACCTGATCACAACCCTTCACCGACAGATTCCCAGCAAACGAATGCCATCACGAAATTCTCAAGGTGCAATGATCACAGCGGAGACTACGACCATTGTTGAGTTTGCATGAAGAACGATACGGTTAATCAAGATGCAGAACTGAAAGTTGGAGCTCATGTGCTCGTCCAACTTGGCAGTGAACTTGTCACCGATGTCGAGCAAGCCATACTCGAGTGCGTTAAGAATGCTTACGACGCCGATGCCCCTGGCTGTCTAATCGAGATCGATACTCTGGAAATTGATACGTTGGAGGAGAATGGACCAGCTTCTAAGCTGGTTAGATTCAATGACCGAGCAGAGGCTGTTGAGGTTGAAATTGTCAATGATCAAGGAACGCGTGTTTCCTTAGATGATGTGGTAGGTGAAAACGAAGACGTGACACGTCGACTAACGTACACAGGTCGTATCACGATTGAAGATAAGGGCGAAGGACTCCGGCTAGATCAGTTGTACAACTCTTGGCTCGTGATCAGCCAATCTGCCAAACGGGGGGAACCGGGAAAGAAAAAAGCGAAAACAAAGAAAGGACGAACACCGTTGGGGGACAAGGGCCTTGGTCGACTCGGCTCGATGAAGCTGGGGGATATACTGCGCATTGAAACCTCCACATCACCTTCTGAACCACTCGCGGTAGCACGGTTCAGATGGGCTGATTGTCATACCGCAAGAACTGTCGATGAAATCCCGGTTCTTGTAGAGAGGATACCAAATCCAGAGAAGTTCAAAGGAACAAGGGTCTCTGTTCTCGGCCTTCAGGATCTATCTGAATGGCGTCGCAAGGGTCGTGTTGGCGAGATTGCTCGAAGCCTCGCACGTTTGATTTCGCCATTTGAGGCAACCTCAACGTTTCCGGTTGGAATTAAACTTGATGGTGACGACCACTCACTTGTTTCCGTCACGGAAGAAGCTCTTAAACGGGCCATTGCAGAGTTTAAATTTGACTGGCAGACCGACCCCGAAAATCTCGATAAACAAGTATTGGTCGTGCAAGCGCGCTTCAGAAAACGACTCTTTACATCAACCCGTACTCGCAAAGATAAAGAACGTACGGCATTAGTTTTCAATCAAGACGGAGGCACGGAATTTGCCAAAGCTCTCGAGTCTCATGGTCGTCTGAAGGCATACCAGGACAAGCAGATAGACCTTGAGGGTCAGTGGTTTGTTGAACTCAAGCGAACGTACCAATGGCGCGACATGCAGTCAGACAGTGGTACTGAGATAGCTGACCCTGGTCCGTTCAGTGGGGCGTTTTACTTTTTCCACCTCGATAAACTCGGCGATGATGCCGACGAACCGGCCACTGCGGGACTGAGTATTGATCCGAAGCTAATCAAAGAGATGAGCGGGATTTCAATACTACGAGATGGCTTTCGAGTGCGCTCGCAGGGCGATTGGCTTGATCTATCATTGACAATGACCTCCGGGAGTACGTATGGTATGCGGGTCAACAACACTATCGGTTATTTTGCGCTGTCTGTTGAGCATAACCATGGTTTGATTGAGAAGTCAGATCGCGAGGGTTTCATTGAAAACCCGGCCTATCGAGGTTTCCTGCAGATAGCCCAACAATGCCGAGATTACGCCAACGAGAGCCTGGAACAGATCCGCCGTGCCTTAGATGATTATTACAAGAAGCTAATAGATTCCCAGGACCCTACCATGCCACCGACAGCGAGAGGCTCGTTTCGCGTACTTGAATCCGAGTTTAAGTCGGCCGAAAAAATGCGAGAGAAAACCGAACGCATAGTGCAGAACCTCCAAGCAGATGTCAAGCACCTTGAGCGAGAGGCGGCAGTTAGCGATGCTGGAAACGTTTCCGCAGATCGCGCTCTTAAAGTTGCGAACAAGGCTGTTACCACCATTGAGGCCATCCAGTCGAAGTTATCCAGCGGTGCCCAAGCCAGCGCCAATCTTGTACGACTGCGACGGGAGTTCGATGAACATGACGAGCAGAGAGTTGCACTGTTTGAAAGCGCTGCCGTAGGGCTGAGTGCTAGGGGGTTAGCGCATGAGCTACGCACGCATCTTACGGAAATTCGTCAGCGGACGTCGGCAATTGAACGAGCCATAAAGCGCAAGAATGGAGACATCCTTCCCTTCTTGCGTGCTATACGGTCATCTTGCTCCGCGATATCAAGCGCTGCGTCACTTATCGACCCGATGTTACCGCGCTCTCGCGCCATAAAAGAATCTATTTCTCTAAGGATCTTTATGAAAGATTACTTCAAGAATCGCGCATTTGTTTTTAAGCGGACGGGTATTCAGACATTAATAACTGGGATAGGGATAACAGTCCGCATGAACCGTCCTCGACTAACACAAATAATCGATAATTTGGTGAGAAATAGCATCTACTGGCTGCAACGTGGTGAACTGATCGGTAAAAGCACTAGAGCAAAGCAAATAACAGTGGAGTTGACACGTTCTGGGTTCATTGTTTCGGATACCGGACCGGGTGTTGATCCATTTTATGAGGAGACTCTATTTGAAATTTTTGTCACGGCTAAACCCGATCGGGATGGCCAGGGACTAGGGTTGTACATTGTTACAGAGCTTCTCCGTATAGATGGCGGTGAAATCGACCTGCTTCCCGAAAGGAATGAAGATGGACAACGGTATCGCTTTGATGTTAACCTCGGTCCTCTTGTCGTGTCGGATCAATGATGCAGGTTACCCAAGCGCTTGAAATACTCGGTGCAGAGCGGGTTATCTGGATCGATGACCGTTTTGACGAGATAACACCACCTCAATTAGCAAAACAGCTGACAGATTACTTTGATGTAACACTGGCGTGTGAATTCCTTGAGCTGGAAGAAGCGCTGGAGGTGTATGAAATTGATCCTGATCGCACTACTCAGGAAGTAGCTCAGATTCTAACGGACGTCCGACCTCAACGATTCAGGGAAATCAAAACAATCTTCTTTGAAAAGGGAAAAATACTCGGGCAGTTTAATGAGCATGAGCTATCGAGCGATGTGATCGCGAAGGCCTGCGAGTTGCTCTGTGTGGACGAGGAAGATCGCTGGAGTTTCGAGGAAACGGATCAAAATATAGCAAAACTTTGTGAAGCGGGGGATGGGGACACCCATCTGTGTTATATCGTTGACCTCAAGGAAGCGGGTGTCTCGTCAATGCGGGGTGTTGAGATACTCCGCCAGCTTTCAGATGCCAGTTCCAAGTGGACGCACTTTATCCTGACCCACGAGACCGATATGGCTGGAGAGGGGGAAACCGAGACTAGACTGCTTGAGAAGCTCTCGGGCCTCGAAGGACTCGGGGTTCCCATTTGCGTGATCGCTAAAGAACGTTTGTACGACAAGGCCGACGATCCAGTAGGAATGGAGGAGGCACTTCGTATAAGTATCAAACGTGCCGGCCTGCGGCGGAGCCTGCATGAAGTTTTAAACGGTGTTCAAAACACCATGCATAGAGCAATTGACGCCGCAGCAAGAAAATTGCTTGTTATTCCCCCTGAGAAACTCGAGTCTCAAGTATTCGACCCGGGTTATAGGGAAGGATTATCAGAGCTTCATGTTGTGGAACGGGCAGTAACTGCCTGTTTAGGAGAAAAATCACGAGAGTTTTTCGGGGACAACGATCAGGTTCATGAAAGTACCAAACGCCTACGCGACCTTCGCGCTATTTCCATTGAGCCACAGGACTCAGAACCGGACCCCCATCTGAGTGAGTTTCGTACAGCGGAGGTTTGGGAATCGCGTGAATTGGTGAACAGAGCGCTAACCCCGATTGCTTGCGGAGATGTATTTGAAGCTGATCGAGAGGAGGAGGCGACCAAGAATAGTAGGCAAATGTTCATACTTCTAGGCCAACCGTGCGACATCTCTCTAAGGCCAGAAGGGAAATCCCGCGATCAAGACACCGCATTTCTTGTGCCGCTCAAGAAAAAAACATCTCCTAAACCTGATAAATGTGATAATCCGAAGATGCAATTTCTTCCATTCATATTATTCGGCGAAAATTGGGCCTGTGACTTTCGAAATGCCACCGCGGTTAGGCTTTCAATCCTTGACCTTGCATCGTTTCGTTCAGACGGGCGCGTCCGTGTCGACGACGGTCATGAACCTCCTGGTGAGTTGCTGGAAGGACAAAAAAAAATATATGAGGCCCGAACAGCCGCTGTATCCAAAGCGATGGCCGATGACAGTTCACCAGGCAACGACAAAGAAATAGCAGTTGAATTGCTTCTCACTTTCTCGGCTTCTGACCGCTTCAAGAGTATATACAAACCTATCCTCGAGCAGGCAACGAAGCATAAAGACCACGGAGAGATCATAGAGAAACCCAAAAGGATAACATGGCGTCTTCGTCGTCGTGGCCGGGTTCGAATGCCCTACGCAGCGGTTTTGCTCGATCAATACACTTCAGTAATGAGTCGTCATGCGTTCGATCTTGACTATTAAACTGTCTGACAATAGCGGCCGCTTATCCTTCCGCTCCTCGGCATTGCGATTTAACCGGCTGAGGGCGATGACAGGCAGTTCCAACTCTTTCGCAAGCGCCTGGACCCCTGCGTCAGGAAGTATGGGTACAGTACAGGAACGTGGAAATGATAGTCCAGACGATGTTTTTAGTTGCCGGGCTCCGCATCCAGGCCCGTAAACTACAACCATATTCCTCCCCGCGCCTATCTGGTGTTGCTCCACACTCGGGGGGTATTATATCATCGCCATCCGCCACCCCATTCCGGGAACGACTCTGGATGCGATCCCCATGTCAAATTCTGTGGCCCCAGAATCTCATTAGAGCATCGAGCACTCCTTGTCCAAGATTCCCATTGCCACGGCATTGTGGTATGGGGATAGAATAATATCCTTATACTGTCATTTATAGAAACCTATTCTCGGCCCGAAATCAGAACCGGTTTGGCCGGTTTTACAGGTAGCAGGACTGCCATTTTTTACTTCAACGAGACACTGTACAACACATGGAAAAGACTACATGCCCCATATGGGGAACCCCCGCAGAGTGTGAGATTCGTGATGATTCGTCATGGCACTTTAATTCTCCACGTGCAGGGGGGAGATACATCATTTCTCGTTCGTGGTATCAGATGGCGGAGGGTTTAAGTAATGAGCAAAGAATTCTGGTCACCTCTTGGCTGGTTAGCCAGCGGTCAGTGGGAAATGCTGAGCCGAGGATCTCGGATACCCTGGCGATTGACTCCATTCGTCGTCCGTCTGTTTACCAGCGAGCTGAATACCTCTTGAGGTATATCAATTCACAGCTTTCCAACATTAGCGATCACTTTGAACCCCCTAGCGGCCGCCCCAACATTAATCATTCATCGTGGAAACGTTATGCAGAAACCCTTGCCTGGTCTGGTTCGACTATGCTGGAAGACGTGCATTATCTACTGGATTTTCTGGCCAGCCAAGATTGGATAGGTCCCTCTCCATCAATACGGGCGTCTGTAAAGACGTACTGTATTCTGACAGTAAGAGGCCATGCGCTCCTTGCTGAACTGGAAAATCCAATCGTTGATTCAACGCAAGCATTCGTAGCGATGTGGTTCGATAAATCGCTTGATAACGCGTACTACAATGGGATAGTACCTGGAATCGAGGAATGTGGTTATTCTGCAGTTCGTATTGACCAGACAGAACCGTTGGACAAACTTGACGACAGGATCATCGCCGAAATTCGGAGATCGAAATTTCTGGTTGTGGACTTGACCGAAGGAGAGGTCGTCAAAGAAGATGGTGCAATAAAGGGTGGCACACGCGGAAGTGTTTACTATGAGGCCGGGTTTGCTCATGGGCTCGAAATACCGGTCATTTTTACTTGTTGTAAGAATTCACCAGGAAAGGTCCATTTTGACATCCAACAGTATTCATGTATCTATTGGAACACAACCGAAGAACTACAAAAGCGCCTTGCTCAACGAATCAGAGCTAATTTTGGTGATGGGCCTTCTCACACTGAATCTGATAACGGAGATGGGAGATGATATCACGCGATTCCTCCATCCGATACGATGATCCCAGAAAACTAGCCGATTCCGCGAAAATCTCGCTCGGAGGGGCCGATTCGGAGTTTAGGCCTCCTGTAACTCGAATCTGAGGCAGTTTAGAAGGCTTGGCCGCAGTAAGTACGGTCAAGGCCCTCAGAAACGCACTGCCGTCCAGAGGCCCCGCAGGATTAACGATCAGGAAATAAGCTAATAAGCTGGATCCCCATGTCTGGCCCACTGAGCGCAAATAAGGGCCTCAGATCGCCTCAAATGGCAACGCTCCTTTCACTCCTCGTCACTCCAGATTAAACTCGTAGCCATATACGTACTCTTCCCGCGGTGAGGACACATACAAGTAATCTCCATGCAGGAGGAAATCTGCAGGGGGGATATCTTTTCTCTCTTCCGCGTCATTGACGGGGCGGAAGATTATTTTTCTTGCAAGCTCATAGTCGTTTTCAGACAAATCGAAAACGTAATTGTCAATGCTGGGGGCTCTTGCAATCAGATAGCGGTCATTGATGAACTTCAGCGTCTCTATGAAAACGTTTGTGCCAAACTCAAACGACTCGGCTGGAACTCCGTCGGGAAGACCAACTCCGTCGGGAAGGCCGATGACAGGCTTAAAGTTTCGAACATCTCTTCCCTCAAATCGGATCGTCCGCAGATGTCTGAACTGGTCGTCGTAAACAAAGACATAAGGGAGACCCCTATATGCCATGGCAATTCGTTCTCCCGAGGGAGACACCGTTACGAAGTTACTGTTTTCCCCCGTCCGATCTGGAAGATCCAAAACAGGAAGTAACTCAATGGATGGAATCCAGGCATACGGGGGGGACGCACTACGAGCACAAACCAGCCAGTTTCCCCCAAGGCACTTCAGAAACACATAGTCGGGCGAAACCGAAAATCTTCGATGCGTCAAACCGGAGTAGCGGAACGAATGGACATATTCAAATTTGTCCGTAAACACTTGTACACGTCCCTCGTCCTTTGTGAATACGTACGAACCGTTGTATTGTAGACCTGCTAAATAAAGGAACTCTCCGGGGGCTTTTCCTGGCTTACCAATTTTGCGGCTGAGATGACCATCAGCTCCTACCGCAAAGAGATGTGTCGATAGATTCTCGGAGACATAAATACTATCCCCGATCGCGATCATATTCGAGGGTCTCCCAAGGATTAATGAATCAGTCGGGAGCCCCAATCTGGTCGTTGCGACCCATCGTTCCGCCTCAATGTCCGTATTGACCACAAAGTGCGGGGCAGCAGCGAGCAAGCTGTCAATGACCGGAGAATCCTCAAACCGGGTCAGCGGTATTCCTCCTCTCTGACATGCGGGCAGGGACAACAAAAGGACCAGGATCCCCGCATACCCCCACCAGGTGGGTAAAGGTATGCGGGGAAAAGAACTGGAATGCATATGCATCTGATTCATGTGTAGGATTGCTCAGTGAACAACCTACACTATTCGAATATGATGGACGCCCCACACAAACTGCCCGTCCAAGCTCCATCCCCGCCATATTCGTAAGTATCGTCTCCACAAACAATTGTCATATCCCATGCATCTGCCGTGCTATTTACAGTGGTCGTACAACCATTACGTTCACAGGTGAGCGTAGCCCGCTGAGATTGAGCAGGAATAACACTCCCAACGAACATAAACGTGCACATGGCGGTCAAGCTAAGTAAGTACTTCATTTTGAAGAGAAATTTGTTATGGTGAAAAATTAAACCGGGCCAAATATACGCACCCCGCATGAATTAAAACAAATGTGGATTCAATCCGGCCGACTGGAGGACCATGAGCCTTCCCTTGTAGGTCAGTGTAGCCATTTATCCAGAGTATGGTACACCCAAAAGTACCCGGTAAATTACGGGTCGGTTACGCGGGTCACTTTCGGTTACCATATCTTTTCCTATACGTTGCAGCTCCGATCAGACACACGTTTTGACATGACCGGGTATATGTAACCGATCCAGGGGACCGGAGCGTCCTGGAGCTTCCCAGGAAACTAGCCGATTCCGCGAAACCCTCACTTAGAGGAGCGGATTCGGGGGAGATGCCCCTCTGTAACTTGAATCTGGGACTGGGAGAGGTCTATCCGGTCAGCGCCACGAATGGGATGGGGACAGGAGATTTTCTCGATGCCGTGACAGCTGAACTGCCGAATGAAGAGACCGAGGAAGAGGATACTGGAGTCAGAGTCGCACTCATCGGGCGACCGAATGTTGGCAAATCACAACTGACCAATACTCTGCTGCGCGAGGAACGCTCAATTGTCACGGAAATCAGCGGGACAACCCGGGATGCGGTGGATGCAAAGCTGATACACAATGATCAGGAAGTGACACTGGTTGATACTGCAGGGCTGCGGCGACGAACCAAAGTTCATGAGAATGTCGAATTCTATGCCACGCTCCGCACTGAACGTGCGATCCGAAATTGTGATGTGGCAGTACTGATCATAGATGCAACCATCGGATTGG
>VXSC01000040.1 GCA_009838195.1 Rhodothermaceae bacterium
ATGCAGAGCATGTGATGGAGGCGATCGCACACAATTTGAAACGATTCCCGAGGATGGCTGTGTCCACGGGGTAAAACCAGAGGATCAACGCAGGCATTTGGTTCCTTAAATGCCGGGTCGGGCAGTACTGACGACCGAATGACACCCAAAATCTTCGCAAAAATCCATCATGCCCCTTGAAAAATTCCTCTCCGAAACTTGAACGCTTTTATTCAACAGTCTCAACTGGTTATATTACTGTTAACTCATGACCAAACTCTCTGGTCACAGCGCGTGAGTCTGTGCGGTTCGCACCTTTGAATCTTATAGCCGCTTTTCGCCTCTGGTCGCAGTATGTACGTCTGTGCGACCCCGGGCCAATTCAGAGCCCATATGAACAATAAGTAGTTGTGATGTTCTGGACCAAAGTAAGATGGTGGTTACCATCCCCATAACAGGTAACACATTAGGGCAACGAGCATGACAAGCCACACGTTTGCAGTCACAAGTAGCCAAAAAATCTTGTTTAGTTGATCAGAATTCTCAGTCTCGTTCATTTGCCTCTGGTTTAGATTGGAGCACCGCTCCCACAGCTCAGAGCAGCACGCATGTTTGGCGGTCAGGAACGGTGCTCTGAGATTCGGGTTCCGTCCTGTGGACTGATATTCCCTGCAATACCACCCGCTTTCGTTCGGGACCAGAACAGAATGTTCTGGTCGTTGCCGTGCGGTAGTACCAAGATATTTGGTACGCTGTTACCAGTCCTGAGACATGGCGTCCTTCACGTGCGTTGGTAGCTTGTAACTGATCCCAATGATGTCGTCATAGGAGGAAATCCCCAATAATTCCATAAAATTCTTCCTCCGTACGAACTGTGTATCCTTGAGCACGCTTTCAAGAAATATGCGGGTTCGAAACAAAAAGAGGGCGATGAAGCCGTTGTAATAGGGGAACTGCAAGTCCTTTGCCATCTTGCGTCCAATGAGAATCCCTGAAAGTGCGTACCCTAATTTGATCTGTTCTTCTGCTTCCTTCACATTTTCAATACCGGTGACACTTGGTACGGCACGAACCAGTTGATTGGCCATAAACGCTGAATCTTCGTCAGGAGGTGGTTCACATAGCATGCCGATCTTAAAGATCCGCTCGGCAGCCTTTTTGTCCTCGTACAGTATGGCATCGGGGACACCAAATAAATACCCCACGTAACGAAATACATCCATAACGCCTTCTTGCTCTTCTCTGTTGAATTTCACACCAAGTATCTTGGAGAAATGAATTAGGCGCATAGAAAACACCGCAGTAGCGTACCCTAGATGGGCGGCACTCACAGGGCAACCCCAGGCCTCTTTATCCCATTCATCGAAGCGATTCAGCAAATAGCGAACCTTGGCATGGACGAAGCGGATGCGCATTGTCATTTTCCATCCGTCGTTTGGCCGCAGCATGCCGCCAGGATAAAATATCTCAAGTATATGCCGGGCATTATAACCTAAGCGACGCTTGGTATTCTTTGAACCAACCCGTCCCGTCATCCGAAAAGACTTGGCTATCATGGTTGAAAACCCTTCTACAAGAACGCCCGCTACAAATGCAGCCAGCACCAGACTGGCGTTCTTGTAGACAGCACGGCCCGCGGGCCGAAACGATTCGTAGTTCAGCCAAGGTGGCTTAACGGTATCCGCCTTGTGAAAGAATTCACGGAGACAATCAGGTGCACCCGCCAAAAATTCTTCTCTTCCTTCAATGCCAGCTCGCACATACCGGCTAAAAACATCGGGATCCAATTGTGGCACACATTCCTCAAATACCGGATCTAATTCGGGATCGCCAATTGTTGTATGCTGAGCATACAGATCTGCCAGAACCGGGTCCTTCCGCCGCGCCTTTGCATAGCCAGATTGATAACTGGTTGGAACAAGAATGGGAGAGGATTCTCTCATATATTTGCACGTCACAGGATAACGGGGTAACAAAAAACGGCAACTACCCGGCTAAACACTTTACTCGCTGAATCTCCAGATCTTCAACCCAGCTACTACTGACAATTGCGTTTTCTGTTCTGTGGCTTGAGTATAGCATCTACGAAACGCTCATCCTTTATCGAGCAGCCTCGAATAATCACGACCCCAATTGATTCGTGCCGACCCCAAACAGTCCGCCTCTTTCAATTGCCCGTGATACCCAAGCTTTGCACGGATATAGGTGCCGCTGAACCATTAGAATACGGGGGACGGCGGTGGGGTGCACGCTCAATCTGGTTACCTTGCCGCCGCCGGTCTTCGGTTCATGAAAGAGTCTGTATCCAGGAATTTTACTATCTTCGGTGTGCGGGCGACGATCTAGGCTTTCTGGATGCCCAGTACATTTTATCATGTCATAAATGGCTCCAAAGGAATCCCTTCGTAGCTTGGCCGATGCCCGTCTGGCGGTACACAGACCCCTCGGCGGGACTTGGATTCACGAGATGTCGTAATTCGATCTGGGAGCGCTGTAGGTTTTCGCCGATGCTATTGTCCGAGTATACACAGCAGTCATGAAGCGGGGAAAGCTCGTATTTATTGTGGGTGCCATCGTTGTTGCAGGCATCGTAGTCTTAGCCATCGTATTATCACAACTGCGCTCCAGTACTTCAGAACCAACGTCGGAGCGAGTCCTTCCTTTTGTCACCACCGTCGCACCTACCGCGCACGAAGGGCGTGTCACGATACGCGGCAATGGAACGGTTCGACCACTGCGGGAAGTGACACTTGTCGCTGAAGTTGCAGGGAAGGTCACTTGGGTAGCAGACGAATTTGTCACCGGTGGAGCCTTCCGTCAGGGTCAGGAGATTCTCAGGATAGATTCCACCGATTATGCCAACGCGGTCACCGTCGCGCAGGCTGAGGTAACGCAGCGACAATTCGATTTGCTGAGAGCTGAAGAGGAGATGGAGATTTCAAAGGAGGAATGGGAACTTCTGGAGAGTCGAACGGGCATACAGAGACCGGCCGACAGCACTGAACTCGGTAGCCTTGTCTTCAAGGAGCCGCATTGGAAGGCTGCAGTCGCACAACTTCAAGGAGCTCAGGCACGGTTGCAAGATGCCGAAGCGCGTCTGAAGCGAACACGTATCACCGCCCCATACAACGGACGTTTGCGAACTAAGGGAGCGGATTTGGGGCAGTTTGTTGGGCCGGGACATGTAATCGCCTTCTTTTATGGGACAGATGTCGTTGAGATCAGTGTTCCCATCGCAGGCCGCGACATCACGCTCCTCGGCGACTTGCTAACTGGTGGAACCGGGGCTACACATGCCAGACTTCTTGCCCGTAATGCCGATGGGGAGCATGAATGGACCGGAAGCATTCATCGCACGGAAGGGACCCTAGATGAGTCTACGCGAACACTCAATGTGATCGTCCGTGTACAGAAACCCTACGAAAGCAGTGATGTGCGCCCGCCCCTTCTGGTGGGAACGTTTGTTACTGCATTCTTGGAAGGTCGGCACTTTGATCAATACTACACGCTGCCACGCGAAACCCTTAGAGAAGGTGATGTGGTCTGGGTTGTTCGTGAGGACCGCCTGTATGTGCAACCCATAGAGATCATCCAAGAAGTGGAGGACACCCTCTATGTTCTAAATGGGATCACGGACCATGACCAGGTGGTCACCAATATGCTCAACGCCATAACCGATGGCATGCGTGTACGGACCGAAATGGATTAGTCAGAAGCAGCAAATAGCTTGCCGACATGAAGAAAGCTATTGCCTACATGGCACGCAACAGCGTCGCAGCGAATCTGCTGATGTTGCTGATTCTTTTCCTCGGACTCCTGAACGTGTCAAAAATTCCGCAGGAGGTCTTTCAGGAAGCCAGCCTCGATGCTGTCGAAATCCGCGCAGACTACCGTGGAGCCTCCCCCGAAGAGGTGGAAGACGGAGTCGTGCGACGCATTGAAGAGGCGATTGATGGCGTGGATGACATTGATCAAATCTCATCCGTTGCTTCGGAAAATGTTGGCGTAGTGACGGTAAACCTGGAGTTGGGCGCTGATGTTGATAAGGCTCTCAACGACATCAAGAGTAATGTGGATCGCATCAATACATTTCCCGCTGAAGTGGAGCGGCCAATAGTGCGAGAGCTGACCAACCGTAGGAATGTTCTGCAGATTGCTATTTACGGGAACGCCGACGAGCATACACTCAAGGCATTGGCAGAACAGGTCAAGGATGAACTGACGGCACTTGACGAAATCTCCTTTGTGCGTTTGATCGGCGTGCGGGACTATGAAATATCGATTGAAGTCTCGAAAGACGCGTTGGCTGCCTATGGGCTACGTCTTTCTGATGTAGCAACTGCCGTGCGTCGTGGAAGCCTGGAACTACCTGGTGGCAGCCTGGAGACGCGCAGTGAAGAAATCCTAGTTCGTTCCAAGGGCCAGAATTATACAGCCAGAGATTTTGAGGAAATTATCGTTCTGGCAACTCCAGCAGGTGCTACTGTCCGTCTTGCGGATCTCGCCACCGTCACGGATGGATTTCAGGACGATGACATTATTGCACGATTTGGAGGACAGCCGGCAGTTCTGGTGGCGATTTCCCGCACGGGTGATGAGCGTGTCCTTGATATTGCTGAAGCCACCGAAGAGTACCTGACGGGCTTCCGTGCGAGTGTGCCGGACGGGATTTCCGTAGATACGTGGCGCAATGAGCACGCCTACCTCAAAAGCCGCCTCAACCTTCTGATCAAAAATGGAGTCGTCGGCTTCATACTTGTGACGCTCGCTTTGGTCCTGTCCATGAACCTTCACTTGGCATTGTGGACTTCCCTGGGCCTCCTGGTATCCTTTATTGGCTCGTTTACGGTAATGGCATTACTGGGAGTTTCCATCGACATGACCTCTTTGTTTGCTTTTATCGTTGCCATTGGAATTGTGGTTGATGATGCCATTGTAATTGGGGAAAACATATTCAGGGAGCAGGAGCGTGGCGTACCGCCCTTGCGTGCCGCAGTTGAAGGAGCCACGCGCCTCTGTGCGCCTGTGACCTTTGCGGTATTTACGACAATCGCAGCGTTTTCGCCAATGCTGTTTGTACCGGGGTCAATGGGCAAGTTAATGCAATCTATCCCGACGGTTGCCATTACTGTTCTGTTATTTTCCCTGATTGAATCGCTCTTTATCCTGCCGGCACATCTCTCGCACATGAAAAAGAATGCAAACCCTGGCAGGGTCATGCAGCGCCTACAATGGATCCAGTCTGCTATAACGCAGGCCCTGGAACGCTTCATCCATGGTCCGTTAGATCGAATACTGCGACTCACCACGCAGCGTTATGCTCTTGTGCTGATCGGTTCGGTGGCTCTGATCGGTCTGTCACTCGCATTCGTGCGTGGTGGATTGATTCAGTTCATTTTTATCCCTGAAATTGAAGGCGAAGTCGTAACGGCACGCATTGAGATGCCGTTGGGTACTCCGGCTGAGCGAACGCAGCAGATTGCCGAACTACTGGAAGCGAAGGGGCATGAAACTGCCGCCGAATTGCAAGCCAACCTTCCAGAGAATCACCCGCCTCTGGTGACAAATACGATGACCTTGGTCGGTGACCAGCCCTCCCTCGGGTTGAATCCGATGGCGGCTGATCAACATAAGATCATCCAATCCCATCTAGGTGAGGTCAGCTTTGAATTGGTCAACGCCGAAATACGAAAGCTCCCTGCACTTGAATTTGAAGAAGCATGGCGTGAAAAAGTTGGCGAAATTCCCGGTGTAAACTCTCTCGTTTTCCAGGCTGCACTGCTCTCCCTCGGAAGCAGCATTCGGGCAGAACTGAGTGCGCCCACTGCCCAGGCGCTGGCACAGGCAACAACGCACTTCCGGGAGGAGCTGACGAATATTGCAGGGACCTCTAATATCGACGATGATCAAGACAGGGGAAAACGTGAAGTTCAGTTGGAACTGCTTCCAGAATCACGCCCCCTCGGACTGACTTTTGAAGACATGGCCCTGCAGGTACGCAACGCCTTCTTTGGTGCCGAAGCCCTGCGTATTCAGAGAGGACGGGACGATGTCAGGGTAATGGTTCGCCTGCCAGAGGATGAACGCAACACTCCAGCCGACCTGCAGCGACTCCGTATTCGAACACCGGCCGGAGCCGAGATCCCACTTAGCGAAGTCGCTGAAGCGCGCTTTGGTACCGGCCCATCCACCATTCATCGACGCGACCGACGCCGCGTTGTAACCGTCACAGCGGATGTGAATGAAGAGCAAAATACACTGGGTGCGGTCATCAATCGCCTGGAATCGGAAGTCGTGCCGGCTATTCAGACGGATATTCCAGGTTTCCGCGTAAGCTTTGAAGGAGAGCAGAGGCAGCAAGCTGATGCTGTGAACTCGCTGACAAGAGGGTTCGTCATCGCATTGTTTGTGATGTACGCACTTTTGGCCATTCCCTTTCGTTCATATATCCAGCCATTCATCATTTTGGCCGTGATCCCGTTTGGATTTATTGGTGCCCTGATTGGCCATATCGTCATGGGACTGAATCTGAGCATGCTTAGCCTGTTTGGGATCGTGGCACTAAGTGGGATTGTAATTAATGACTCGTTGGTGCTTATTCACTACATCAATGAAAGGAGGCGGGAAGGGGTACCCATGGAAGAAGCTATCTGGGAAGGTGGGAAGGCTCGCTTCCGCCCAATCCTACTCACATCTGTAACCACATTCCTAGGTGTCCTCCCTCTTATACTTGAGCGGAGCACACAGGCACAGTTTCTCATTCCGATGGCAGTCAGCCTTGGGGTCGGTGTGCTGTTTGCTACGATCATCCTGATGATGCTGGTACCAGCGCTCATGATGTTGCATCATCGCCTCGACAGTTTGTTTCGCCGCGGATATGTGGACCAACCCGCTCAGCAGTCCGTGGATAGAGTCTCTGGATTCCGGGAATTCTAGAATTGGCGGGGCCTATCGTGGCCATTGATCTATGTCCAACCTCAACTGTGGTCATTCATGGCTTCAGCAACCCGTTGATAGATCTTCGGTGTCTATTCACGACGGAGCGCACCCACCACGGCTGGAAGCCTTCTTTGTGTTCGTAACCACTGTATGCCTGGACCGTAACTTCGGCAAAAATCTACGGCGTTTCGGGATTGAGAACTGATCCTTCCTGAATCCAGGTCCCGCCAAGGGATCTATGTACCGCTAAGCGGGCTTCGGCTAAGCTGCGGCGGGATTCCATTAATCCTATTTCCGAGAGGACAAGATTGCGCCGGGCATCCAGAAAGCCTAGATAGTCACCCGTTCCCCGAAGATAGCGAAGTTCCTGAATTTGAACTCTGTCATGGGCCGAAGCCTGGGCAGCTGTAAGGGACGCATGGCGCTCCTTCAATTTACCGTAGTTCACAAGCGCTGCCTCCACGTCCCGGAAGGCCATGAGCACGGTTTTCTCATACTGGAGCGCCAACTGTTCGTACTGGGCCCAAGCCACCCGAATGTTTGCTCGGATCCTACCGGCATTGAATATGGGGGCCGTCAAACCGGTGCCAAAAAGCCAGAAGTTCTGACTGGTCTTCACAATATCGGAGAGTGTGCTGCTCTGCGTACCAGCCGCTCCTGTCAGTGAAAAACTGGGGAATTGAACGGCGCGCGCGGCTCCGATGCGCTCACGGGCAGCTTCTAAACGCTGAAATGCCGCAACTACATCCGGCCGCCCCTGCAGCAAATCTGAGGGCAATCCGCTCGGTATCTCCTCCAACGCGTAAGTATAGGCGCTCTCGGGAACAAGCATGGTGTCCATCGGCATTCGGTAACTCCCCAGAAGCAGGCTCAGTCGCCCTCGGGTCGCATCCAACTGACTTTCGAGCACGGGCAGATCGGCTTTTGCAGCATGAAGTTGCTGCTGAGCGGCGTGGAATTCCAAAGGAGACACCAGCCCTCGCTCATACCGATCAGACAGGATCTCTGTACGTTCAGTCAGGATACGTACGCTTTCCTGTGTCAATTCGAGGGTGCGTTGACGAGCGGCAATCTCAAAATAGGTCGCAACCGTCTCCCCGATGACTCCCATGAGTACCGTACGAACGTCAGATTGTGTGGCAAAAAACTCCTGCAGTGCTGCGCGCTTCGTTCCGCGTACCCGGCCCCAAAAGTCTATTTCGTACGCGAACCCTAGTGAGGCACTATAGGTTGTATAATCGAACCGATCGGGAAATTCAGGTGCTCCTGGCACGCTGAAACGATCCCCTAACTGTCCCCCGATACCTATATTGGAAGGAGTATCCTGCTGATCGCGCCGCGCAGCCAGTTCCATGGACGGAAGCTGCTCAGACCGTGCGATACGAAATTGATTCTGCACTTCTGCCACGCGAGCCACAGCTACTCGAAGGTCCAGATTTCGTGCGATAACCGAATCCACTAACTGATTCAGGTATGGATCTCCAAAGCCGTGCCACCAGTAGTGCTGTGCACTCTGATCAGCAAGTGCAGCCGCTTCGAATTCTTCGGGGAGTGGCTGCAGCGGGTCCTCCAGACGTGGTGCCATTGAACACCCGACAAGACCCACAGTGACTAGCAAACCCACTACAAAAAAAGAGCGCACCCACCGAGATGTATGTGCTCCGACACAACATCCGCCCTTTGATTGTGGGGAGAAGGAAGTAACTGAATTGGTCATGCGTTTCGTTACAGCGCCCTTCTTCTAATGTTCCAGTGCCCTCGGCACTGCAGGAAGGTCTGCTTTGAAGTCTGTGTTGCCATGTGTGTGATGCACCGAACAAGTTTTTCGGGTGCCAGAGAATTTGCAGCGATGCAGTTTCCAGAGCGTCTGCATGCAAAATTAACAAAATAAAGAGTGGCAGAAAAGGTCGTCGGTATATTTCGCGTGATTCGACAACGATTGCAACATACGTCAGTGCGAAAGAAAGCGGCTCGTTCCAAACACAAACATGGCCGTCTTTGCACCTAGTTCAGGCCTGACAATTGATCCGAAGATGCCCTATGGAAGTTTACTGTTATCTTAGTGCCGAACAGTAGGTCAAGAAACCATGTCTCTCCCTATTAAACTCGTCACATGGAATGTCAATTCTGCACGTGCCCGACTCGTCAGGATCCTTGATTTCCTTGAGCGACATAATCCGGACATCGTTTGCCTGCAGGAAATCAAAGCCACGCAGGAAACATTCCCCTTTTCTGCCATCGAAGAAGCCGGGTATCAGGCATTCATCCATGGCCAACCCTCCTACAATGGGGTGGCCATTCTTGCCAGAGAAATAGTGGAGGATATCCGAACCGGACTTGACAACGAAGCGCGGGTCATCTCCGGCAGTGTCCATAATCTGCGTGTCGTCAACGTTTATGTACCCAACGGAAGACGAATTGGGATGCCAAAGCATGCCTACAAGCTTCGCTGGCTTGATACCTTGCGTAAATTCTTGGATGTGGAACGGGAGAAATACAAAGAGTTTATCCTGACGGGAGATTTTAATGTCGCTTTTGACGATCTGGATGTCGCCCACCCGGACAGCTGGAGGGATTCTGTCCTGTGCGATCCGGCAGCACGCGAAAAGCTGAATATCCTCATGGACCAGTTTTCGCTCTCGGATCTATTGCGCAAATATGCCAGAGGCCCTGGCGTATACACATGGTGGGATTTTCGTACACGAGGATTTGAATGGAATGACGGGGTACGGATTGACCATATCCTTGCAACCCCTGACCTTTCCGAGCTCAGCAGCAATGCCTGGGTCGATGTCGAAGAGCGTGATCTGGAGCGCCCTTCAGACCACGCACCGGTCCTGATGCGACTTTTCTCGGCCTCTCAGTGTGCTTGAAGCCAATTCGTACCCCTACCGACATTGACCTCAATTGGAATCCGGAGTTCTATGGCCTGAACCATACAGGTCTGGACGATCTCTTCCGCCTCTGCAAATTCCTGCTCGGGGACTTCAAACACGAGTTCATCGTGGACTTGCAGAATCGCCCGTGATCGCATGCCGGCATGTTGCAACTCCCGATCAATTGCAATGGCCGCCAACTTGATCATATCTGCCTGCGTCCCCTGTATTGGCATATTGACTGCAATCCGCTCGGCGGCAGCACGCACAGCACTATTACGGGCCTTTAGGTCTGGTAAATAACGGCGTCGCCCCATGAGCGTGGTGGCGAAGCCACGTTCCTTTGCCTGATCAACCTGCCTCTGTATGAACTGCCATACCCCGGGAAAAGACTCCTGGTGAGCTTTCATTAACTGCTGTGCCTCTTTGTGTGTGCACCGTAACCCACGCGCCAAGCCGGAAGGTGAGAGACCATACGGGATCCCATAATTCACGGCCTTTGCTGCGTTCCGCTGCTCTCGTGTAATGTCGATGGCATCCACCTTGTAGATCAGTGCGGCAGTTTCCGTGTGAGGATCACGACCGGTTGCAAAAATCTCCTGTAACTCTGGATCTATGCTCATGTGAGCGAGGATCCTGAGTTCAATCTGCGAATAATCCGCTGACAAAATGTACCAGCCCGCCGGAGCCACAAATGCGCTGCGAAGCTCTCGCCCTGTACGATCGCGGACAGGAATATTTTGTAGTGCCGGGTCTGAAGAAGATAGCCGGCCCGTGGCTGCAGAGGTCTGATTGAACACGGTATGAACCCGCTGCGTCATCGGCATGACCATACGTGCTAGGTTGTCTACGTACGTCCCTTTGAGCTTGGCGGCTTTTCGCCAATCCATAATGAGCGCTGCCACCTTATGCTCGGTAGCAAGATCCAGAAGAACCTCCTCCCTGGTGGAAGGCTTTCCGGAAGGCGTGCGCCGCTTCACCGGATACCCCAATTTCTCAAAGAGAACCTCCCCCACCTGCTTCGAAGAGGCAATATTGAAAGACACGCCAGATTCCTTGTAAATCTCACTAGCATATCGGTCCAGATCTTCTTGAATTCTGGGACCCAGCTCTTCCAGGATAGACAGATCAAGTCTCACGCCCGCGGCCTCCATGTCAGCCAACACATACACCAGCGGGAACTCCATTTCGTCCGCGATTTTGTGAAGATCACTTTCCTGGAGTTTTTTATGCAATTTCACCTGCATTTCAAGTGGACAAGCCGCATGCTCACAGGCGAGGATCCGGAACTCCTCGGGGGCGATATCTCGCGGCTCTCGTCGCAGGCGCCCCGTCCCAAGAATATCCTCGATCTCCTGAGGCTCGTAGCCCAACTGCTGCTTCGCAACCGTCCCGAACCGGTGGTTTTGATCTGGAGAAAGGAGATAGTGAGCAATCTGGGTATCGAAGAGCTTTCCCCGAACCGGTACGTTGAGTCGCCGGAGCTGAACAATAAGCGGCTTCAGATCATGCCCGATCTTCTCCACTTTCCCGTTAGAAAAAACCGGAGCAAGAATCTGGATCACCTCCGATACGGGTGTCCCATCCGGAAGCGGAAGTGGAAGAAATACCGCACTCCCTGGGGCCCAGGAAACCGCCATGCCCCACCAGTCTGCACGAACTGGAGAACCCGGTGTCATCAGGCTGGCCACTCCGACACGCCGGACCTCTTTCAGGGACTGTTCAAACGTTTTTAGCTCGTCAACCGTTGTGATCATCCGGTAATTCGCCCGATCGGATTGATAGCTCTTCAGGGTACTGGTGGCGGCGATCTCGGCAGTTTCGAAGAGTTCTGATCCGGCAGTCAGGCGGCGGATCAGTGTGTTAAATTCGTAGCGGCGGAAAAATGACAACGGCTCCATGTCTTTGGGACTGCGGGGACGACAGGCTTCCCAGTCTAACTTTACATCCAGATCTGTTCGTATCGTGACTAGGTCCTTGCTCAGTCGTACCATGTCCGGGTCTGCAGTCAGGGCGGTCCGCCAGCGCTTACTGGTATAGGTCGAGGCCTTGTCCAAAATATTCTCGACGGTCTGATCCTGCTGCACCAACTTTGCCGCCCCTTTTTCACCAATTCCCCGTGCACCTGGTACATTATCACTGCTGTCTCCCATCAGCGCAAGCATGTCAATGAAGTTTTGAGGAGGGATCTGATACTTTTCCCGGAAACCCTCCTCAGTTACACGCTCAAAACCGGCGCCGCTGCGTGGCCGCAACATTTCTACATGGGAAGAAAGAAGTTGCTGAAAATCCTTATCTGGAGACACTATGACGGCATGCACACCTGAGGCCTCGGCCTTCCGTGCCAGCGTACCAATCACATCATCTGCCTCAAACCGATCCGCCTGCAGGACCGGAATGGAAAGTGCCTGCGCCAGTTCCTTGATCCGGGGCAAATTCTCAAGCAACGCGTCCGGTGGCGCATCTCGATTTGCTTTGTACTCGGAGTACAGATCATTCCTGAAGGTTTTTCCCGGCCCATCAAATACGATTGCCGCATACTTCAGTCCTACTTCTTCAATCAGGTTAATCAAGGTCGTACTAAAGCCATAAAGGGCGCTGGTATTTTCCCCCCGTGAATTAATCCGTGGGCGACTCAGAAACGAAAAATGGGCCCGATAGGCGAGGGCCATCGCATCTAAAAGAAAAATCTTCATGTTTTGACTATCCTGCATGATCAACCATTTCCGCTTCCGATTACGAGGTCCTTCAGCTCACTCAACCCCAGTACTGCAACATCAAGTGCCACCGCCTTTTTTAATTTACTGCCTGCATTCTCCCCAGCCAAGAGATAGTCTGTCTTCTTGCTAACGCTACCTGTAACCTTCCCACCATGCGACTCAATCCAGGCGCGTGCCTCCGACCGTGTCATCTCTTCCAAGCTTCCGGTGATCACGAACGTCTTCCCTTCCAGTAATTGAGAAGATGGGGCTTGCTCCTGAGATTCAAACGAAACGCCGGCAGCCTGTAGCTTGGTGATCAGGTCTCGATTTTCATCTTCCCTGAACCACGCAAGAATCTCCTGTACCATCATCGGACCAATCCCATCCAGCTCCAGAAAGCGGCGCAGCAAATTAAGCAGCTCCGTCAGGGGTGCAACGAATCTCTCGTCATCTGTGTCCAATTGCCTCAGGCAAGCTCCAACCGGATCCTTGAGGTGCACCTTCTGCAGGAGCGTGGTGGAAAGAGTGTCCCCATCCTGCAGCACCTCTGTCGGCACCTCCCCCTCAATTGTATTTATCCTTTCCGCGATCATCATCAACTCCTCAATCGAAAACTGTCCAAGCAATAGCCGTGCTGACACTGCTCCGATACCATTAACTCCTAGAGCAATCAGCAATTTTTCGGGCCCACGATCCCGACTCCGATGAATAGAGGCGATAAGCTCGGATGTCTTCCGATCTGCAAATCCCTCTAAGGGTAACAGCTTTTCCTCTGTAAGCGTGTAGAGATCCGCTTCATCGTTAATCAGGCCAGATTCAATCAGAACCTGTACCGTGTTCGGCCCCAACCCTTCAATATCCAGCCCTTCCCTGGAAGCAAAAAACATGACTCGCCGTAATACCCTCTCTGAGCACCGTGCGTTCGGGCAATACAGATCCACTCCATCCCTCTTTCGGATCAGTTGATCCCCACTAACCGGACACTGCTCCGGTGGTAGAATGGGGGTTTCGCTGCCTGAGCGAACCTCTTTCACGGACCCAACAATGTAGGGGATAACATCTCCCGACCGCTTTATCCTGATCGTGTCTCCGATGCGCAGATCAAGCTGCTCTACCTGGTCATAGTTATGTAGGGTTGCATTTGAAACGGTGACTCCTCCCACAAATACAGGCTTGAGGTGAGCCGTCGGAGTAATACGTCCCGTTCTTCCTATCTGAGGTTTTACCGACTCAAGCAGGGTCGTTGCCTCCTCGGAGGGGAATTTGAATGCGACTGCCCCGCGTGGATCTTTGCCCACAATACCGAGCTTCTTCGCCTGTGTACTGTCTGATACTTTGATGACGATGCCATCAATCTCGAATGGAAGCGTGTCTCTCACCTCTTTCCACCAGTCCACCCGTTTGGCGACGTCCTCCAATGTTGGCAGCAACTGCACTTCAGGTGGGATCCTGAATCCCGCGCGATGCAGCCAATCCAGACGTTCAAAATGGTCCTCGGGTGCAAAATCATCCGGAAACATCACGTCGTACGCATACGCGGATAGATCCCTTTTCGCCGTGAGCTGTGCATCCTTTTGTTTCAGGGAACCGGACGCCGTATTCCGTGCATTGATATAGGCCGGCTCCCCCTCTTCAATTCGCTGCTGATTCAGTTTCGCAAACGCTTCTTTGGTAAAGAGCACTTCGCATCTGATCACAAGTACATCCGGGGGCACCGGCCCCTTCTCAACAGGAATCCGCAGTGGTACTGACCGGATCGTGCGTGCATTTGCAGTGACCACGTCCCCAACCTCCCCGTTGCCTCGCGTAGCTGCCTGAACAAGGACCCCTTTCTCATAACGCAGCACCAATGTTAATCCGTCAAACTTGGGCTCTACCACGTAGGCAAATGCTTCACCTGGCACCAACTTGCGGTTCCGTGTCTCCCAAGCCGATAAATCCTCTATACCGAACGCGTTCGCCAGACTAAGGACAGGACGCAGGTGAGAAGTCTTGACGAAATCTGAGTCCAGATCACTCCCAACCCGCTGGGTCGGAGAATCCGGTGTAACCAGTTCAGGATACTCGTTCTCAAGTGCAGTCAACTCCGAGAGGAGTTGATCATACTCTGCGTCTGTGATCGTGGGTCGTGCAAGTACGTAGTACCGGTATGCGTGCCGATTGAGACTCGTACGCAATTCGGCAGCACGATCCGCTACACTGATTCCCATACGGCCATTTATCGCCAGGCCCCAATCAACCCACCCATGAGCAGAAAGACAACGAGATTGTATGCCTGATTCAGCACAAAAATCCCCATGCCTTTATCCTCCCAGGCAACACTCTGCCAGCCCATAGGAAGTGCGAACCCCACCCAGGCTGCAAAACCAACGGTCAATCCCCCTCCCAAAGTGCCCATATCCATATGGGCGATCAGAAGCGATAAAACATATACCGTAAGCACAGAACCCACTAGGGATCCTCCGTATGATTTGGCCGGATTGAAGTTCTCTTTGATTTTCTCCTCCGTCAGATCCATCATCTCCATCCACATCTTACCGAAGATCGGTCCATACCAGAGTGAGCCCACGACCATCGGGAGCAGAATGGCAACTACAAATGAAATCCAGTTTTCGGGTAAATACATTTTGCGTTAAGTTAGTGAACGGGTCAAGATAGCAGATTATGGAGAAAGTGTAAAGCTATTGGCCAGCCCAGATCGCACAAACAGCTCCCGAGGGATCGCGAATGACTGCGTAGCCCTTTTCGGGGCCCATAGATCTGGTTGGGCAAACGACCTCGCCTCCCCGTTCCACACAAGACTGGAGACTCTTTTCCAGAGATTCCACCTGAAAATAGGGGATCCAGACTGGCGGAATCCCGGCATTCAGACCGCGTGCATGACAGATCCCTGCCACTGTCTCTTTGCCCTCGTTCATCGCATAGTCTTCGTACCCGCCCATGTCAACGGGTTCTGGCTGCCACCCGGCAACGTTGACATAAAAGTCGCGGATCTCCTCCGCATGGTCGACCGTCAGGTCGATCCACAATGGGGGTTTTGTTTCTTGCATAGATTTATCGGCTTATGGGGGTGATGATTGATGCGGGCTTTTCACCAGTTCGCATCTTCCTTTTCAAAATGATTCCTGTGATCTGGTGACACTCGCACCCCAAAGTACGCACAATAACCATCATTCCCAAGGGTTGTGTGAATGGCTGTGGAATTTTGTTGGAAAAATCGTGCATTTCTTGTTTGCATTTTGTTGACTATCGGCACGAGTTTTTGCGGTATCCTTGTATCGTAATCAGTCACACTCTCTTGCTTCTTTATTCATGCCAAACGCAACCCGATTCCGCAATCAATTCAGCCGTGAAAATGGACATCATCCACCTTCCAGAACTGCCATTGCACTGGCCTCACTGACCGTCGAACAGGTTCTTTATGAGATCGAACTGATTAGCGACGCCCAATGGATCCTCGGACAGCGACGGGGACATTCCTGGTACAATGAAGACGGTGGGCATTTGGCCGAAGCCGCGCAGATTAAGGCAATCCGAATTCCAGCACGTCGGCACTGAACCTGGCACACTCCCGGCGAATCAGGATTGTGCGCGCTGGATCTGAATACTGTGGCGTACTGCCGGAGGACCTCGTCGGATAATCTCCCAACTCATGACCTTCGGTAGACAAACTTCACCGCGGACCAAGTCTCATCAACAGAGCAGATTTTTATATCAACCATCCCGATTGCCCGCCCAATTCTCAGGACTACGTTCATGGATAGGTTTGTCCTTCTTCCTGAACTTTTCTTTGGCCAGGAAATCCATAACATGCCCCTGTCTGCCAAGGTTGGGAGTGCAATATCAAGCAACGCGATCAGCCGATCCTGGTGCTCAGAAAACACATGAACAAAGTCAGCTTCATCTACCGGTGATTCACCCGGAATTACCGGCGCATCCGCAATCAATGTATGGTAGTGGGATGGATGATCAAGTGAATAGGCACTCATACCCTCTTTGAGTCCTAGCTTCGCAGCTAATGTTGGAGAGGGCATGGATTCATTCGATCTGGTTTATTTTTGGAAAATTACGACAAATTAACTACCCTGGTATAGTAGGACGGCCGTCAGATAAGGCTACGGGGCGCTATGTATTTCGT
>VXSC01000041.1 GCA_009838195.1 Rhodothermaceae bacterium
GATCGCGCTAAGGTAGCGCTAATCAGGCAGAACCGTCCTGCTATAAGATCTAAGACCTACGCAATTGCATACGAATTGTCAAGTATCCGCGATAAGGCTCTTCATTTGTAATTGGTTCATGTGTTTTCATTAGTTTGGCGTTCCAATTAGTAATTCAATCGAGACATCGAACCAGCGGAGATCAAGAGGAGAATGAAGGATTTGACATCGGTATCAGGACGCGTCGATGGCGAGAGGCTGTCATTTATGACTGTGTTCAAGCTATTCCCGGACAATGAAGTGGCGGAACGCTATTTCCCACGAATGGCTATGAGCCCTCTCTTGATTCGGCCACGGGAGTAATTTGAGCAATTACATGACCGATTCATCTCCTTCGAAACAGATTCAGTCACCACCCAAGGGCTTTTGGCCCGTCTTGCGAAAACTGGGCCCCGGGCTCATCATCTCCGGGTCCATTGTGGGCTCTGGCGAACTCATCGCCACGACAACCCTTGGTGCCGAGGTCGGTTTTGTCGCCCTCTGGCTCATTATCCTGAGTTGCGGTATCAAGGTGGTGTTTCAGGAGGAGTTGGGGCGGTACGTTGTGTCCACCGGAGACACTGCCCTGCAGGGCTTGAATCGGGTTCCTGGGCCAAAGTGGCGGGTTTCGTGGGTGGTTTGGTGCTGGTGGATCATGACCATCGGAGTCATCATCCAGGGGAGCGGTATTGTCGGGGGCGTCGGACAAACGTTGCACCTATTCCTACCTCAGATCAACGGGACAGCCTGGGCCATGGTCGCTGCGATCACGGTGATGGTTCTTCTGTTCCGGGGGCGCTACGGGACGGTAGAAAAGATCTGTGTCGGAATGGTGGTCAGTTTCACTTTCGTGACCATTGCCTGTGCTGTTCTCTTGGGATGGACTCCCTATGCCCCTACCGCTGAAGACTTCCTCTCCGGCCTCCGTCTGAGCCTTCCGGCTGGGGGGCTTGCGGTGGCCTTCGCTGCCTTCGGACTCACCGGAGTAGGGGCCGCGGAGTTGATCATGTATCCCTACTGGGTCCTGGAGAAAGGCTATGCGCGCTTCGTGGGTCCTCGGATAGAGGGTTCTGCTTGGGATGCAAGGGCGCGCGGGTGGATTCGGGTCATGCAGGCGGATGTGCTCATGGCTATGGTGGTCTACACGACGGCAACGGTGGCCTTCTATATTCTAGGTGCGGCGATTCTAGGTGGGATGGGGACGATCCCCGCTGGCTACGAGATGATATCGACCCTGTCGAACATGTACACCGCCACCTTGGGGTCGGGGGCCTTCTATCTATTTCTGATAGGTGCGTTTTTTGTGCTCTACTCAACTCTCTTCGCCAACGTTGCTAGCAATTCCAGAGTCATTACGGACTTTCTCCATTTATTGGGATTGGCACGGATCGATACCGATAGCCAACTCCTTTTCTGGAGGCGCGTAGTGATCGTAGGGATCCCAACGATTTATGTCATCCTCTACGGATGGGTCGCCCAGCCGGTCATCATGGTCGTCATCGGCGGTGTCGTCCAAGCATGCATGCTTCCTGTCATCGGGTTCTCGACCATTTACCTCCGCTACCGACACATCGACCGGTCCATCCGGCCGAGCTTCACCATCGACATTTTGCTATGGTCTTGCTCCACGGTGATGCTGCTCATGGCAGTTTACTATGTAGTAATTCGAATCGGTTTTGGTGCCTAAGAACACGGGATTCGCCAATGGATGAGGGGAGTCTATTTTCCGGGAAGTCAGTTCGCGAATGGTTCCAAGTAGTGTGGATGCCCCTACAGTCGAGGAATGTTTCGGAGTATGAGAATCAAAAATTTTGACCGCGTGGTCATAGATTTAACAAAAACCTGATCGAAAATGTCACAAAAACATAATATAACGATGCTTGGAACCGGCCTGATAGGGTTGTTCTATACAATGACTCTTCATGGGCAGCGGGGGCGCGATCGCGTCAGTTGCGTGTACTCACGCGATGCGGATCGTGCTCAGGAATTTGCTGCAAAATGGGAGATTGATCATGCCGTAACAGATATGGCCGAAGCGATCCATCACCCATCCAGTGATGTGGTCGTTATCGGCCTGCCGAATCACTTGCATGAAGAGGCAATCCGACTCTGTGCAGAAGCAAATAAAGCGGTACTCTGCACAAAACCATTGGCGCGTACTGCTGCAGAAGCCAAACGCATACTAGGTATCGTTGAGTCGAGTGGAATCTTTGCGGGATACTTGGAGGATCTCGTCTATACGCCAAAAACACTCAAAGCACTGGAATCTGTCCGTGGCGGTGCTCTAGGGGAAATATTGTGGACTCGTTCACGAGAAACTCACAGTGGTCCGCACAGCAGTTGGTTTTGGGATGTAGAGCAAGCCGGTGGTGGGGCGATTGTTGATTTAGGCTGTCATTGCATCGAAATTATTCGCAGCTTTATTGGAAAAGATATTCGCCCTGTGGAGGTGAGTTGCTGGGCTGATACACTCGTCCATCCTATCAAGGCGGAAGATAACAGTATTGCTCTGATTCGTTTTGAAAATGGTGCGGTAGGGCAGTTTGAAGTCAGTTGGACGTTTAGAGGGGGGATGGATTTACGGGACGAGGTCGCAGGCACGGAAGGGACGATCTGGCTGAATCACTTTCTGAGAACTGGTATTGAAATGTACTCCAGCGGGGCTGGTGGCTATGTCGCAGAAAAAGTAGAGCAGGAGTCAGGGTGGTTATTTCCGGTGGGAGATGAAGTCAATGAATTAGGCTATACAGACATGTTCACAGACATGTTTGATGCCATGGACGAAGGCCGTGAGCCCACAGAGACCTTTTATGACGGATATGTCGTAAATGCAGTCATTGATGCATGCTATCGTTCTGCGAAGTCTAAAAAATGGGAATCTGTCGAATTGGACGACTGGCGTGGACGCACGAATGTTGAACGTATCCAAGGATTGAAAGAGACGGTAGATGGATTGGAGCTGGTCAAGCGGGAACGGTTACCGGATGGCAAGGTGAAGCTTATTTTGAAAAACCCGGATTCCGGGGAGGTGACGCAGCGATTCGTGGATGAAGATGATTGAACCGCTGCAGAAAGATGAGGTGCTACTGGCTGATATTCGTAACAGTATCGTACCGCCGGAGCAGTGGCGCATGTGGTGGCTTGGCCAGAGCGGGTTTTTGATTAAATGGGAAGATCGGTACTGCCTGTTAGATCCGTATCTGTCAGATTCTCTGACCACGAAATACGCCAATTCGGATAAGCCACATATCCGTATGACCGAGCGTGTTCTGGACCCTGATCGTCTCGATTTTGTGGACGTAGTCACGTCCAGTCATAACCATACAGATCATTTGGATGGTGAGACACTCAGGCCGCTGGCTCGGGTGAACCAGAATTTAGCCATGATTATTCCAGAGGCAAACCGGTCATTCGTTGCGAAGCGGCTACAATGTGATCTCACCTGGCCGATAGGGATGACGGATGGCTCCAAATGTGAAGTAAGGGGATTTGAGTTTTTCGGAATTCCAGCTGCTCACGAAGATTTGGAAACCGATGAATTTGGGCAACATCGGTTTATGGGGTACGTCATTTCTTTCGGAGATTGGAGCGTATATCACAGCGGAGATACACTCCTCTACGAAGGCATGGTTGAGCGTCTGAAGCCATGGAATGTAGATGTTGCACTCTTGCCTATCAATGGACGCGATCCTTCCCGCCGAGTTGCGGGCAATTTGAACGGGGCGCAAGCGGCACAGTTGGCAAAAGATATTGGGGCCCGGCTCGTGATCCCATGTCACTATGACATGTTTACATTCAACACGGCTTCACCAGATGGATTCATCGCCGCGTGTAGTGAATTAAACCAACGCTACTATGTGATGCAAAACGGTGAAGGTCTCAGTAGTCCGTCGATTCAGGTTTCACCGTAACTCTATAGGTCCAACGACAACCAGATGGATACGCAGGGGCAGTAAGGAATGCGCTCAGGTATGCAGGAGTACTTTAATCCATTCCGGCTCTAGCTGCTGATGTAATCGGGCAAAGGCTTCGGGGCCCTCTTCGAGCGGCAGAGTTGCACTTATGAGCGGGGACGGATCCAGCTTTTTCCGGGATACAAGGTCAATGACTTCGTCGTACTCTCCCGCATTCGCGTACGTGCCCGTCAAAGTCAGCTCCTTTGCAACAACGCGTTGGATATCAACCGGAGGGTGTTGGGCCGTATTCCCTACAAGTACAATGCATCCACCTGATTTCGTGTGGTGGATAGCTTTGGCCACGGTTGATGCGGCACCTACGGCTTCAAAGGTGATATCCGCCTCCACGGTTCGTGTATTTTCCTCTGGATCAAACACTTGGTCAGCACCAAGTTGGAGCGCCATGTTTTTTCGACTCTGATGGGGTTCCATGACGATAATTTCACTCGGATTTTGCAATCGCACAGACAGTAGGATACTCAAACCGATCATTCCTGCGCCAATGATCAGAACCCGGGCATTTTGGCTGTCGCCACCCCTATGGGTAGCATGCAATCCAACAGAAAGTGGCTCGAACAGGGCTGCAATGCTGAGTGGTAATCCCTCTGGAATCCGCCTGAGGACATGGGCGGGCACGCAAACAAAATCTGCCATTGCGCCGTCACGCCGAAAACGAGGGGTGCTCACCCCGAATACGGTTCGTTCAGGACAGCGGTTTACCCGGCTGGAAGCACATTCGGGACACGCATTGCACCCAACTGTAGAATCAAAACAAACTTCCTCACCCGCATAAAATCCATTTGAAGATTTTGCGACACGGCCAGAAGCCTCATGTCCCATAATGAGTGGAGGAAGACGCCGACCAGTTGTGCCAGTGTATCCGTGCACATCGGATCCGCAAATACCGACTGAATCTATTTGTACAAGCACCTCAGGGGGGAGCGGCTCGGGATCAGGTACATGTTGTATGTCAATCTGGAACGCCCCTGTGTAAACAAGCGCACGCATAGACCACGGATCGAGTCAGTGGGATAGTAATCACAAGTGACGTGCACGGGCAACTTGGCGTGCCTCGCCGAGTCCCTCAATACCGAGCTCAACAACGTCCCCCGGTTTCAGGTATCTCTGAGGGTTCAGCCCCAGGCCAACACCGGCCGGCGTACCCGTAGAAATCACATCGCCGGGCAAGAGCGTCATGAAGTGACTCGTATAACTTATGACTTCCCATACATCAAAAATGAAATCAGCAGTTGTGCTGTTCTGCAGCATGGTTCCATTGACCGACAACCAAAGTTTGAGGTTATTGGGGTCGGGGATCTCATCGGCGGTTGCAAGGAAGGGTCCCAATGGTGCGAAGGTATCGAAACTTTTTCCCTTAACCCATTGGCCACCGCGCTCCAACTGGCTCTCACGCTCACTATAGTCGTTGTGCAGCACATAGCCTGCAATGTAATTTGGAGCTTGTTCGGCAGTAACGTAGCTGGCACGTTTCCCAATGACGACGGCTAATTCGACCTCCCAATCAGTCTTGTTGCCCGGGATGATCAGGTCATCATAGGGGCCGCAGATGGCAGAACTTGCCTTAAAAAACAGGACTGGCTCTGGAGGGGGATCCATACCGCTTTCCTTGGCATGTAGTGCGTAGTTCAGTCCCACACAAACGATCTTTGAGGGACGGGCAATAGGGGGACCCATCCGTGAGTCAGGATCCAATTCCTGTTTTGGAGTGTCTGCGTCAAACCATGCCTGTAGTCTGCCGAGCCCCCCTTGTTCGAAGAAGTGTTCGTCGTAGTCATCTACGACCGGAGTGGTGTCAATGCGCCGACCGTCCTCCGGGAGCAGTCCGGGTTTTTCTTGGCCATCAGGGCCAATACGAATGAGTTTCACTGTTCAGTAAGGTTAAGGTTGTAATGTGAAGGCACCGCCATCCATGGGAAGCGAAGCGCCGGTCAGAAATGCACTTTCATCGGAAGCGAGATAACAGATTAATGCGGCAACTTCCTCGGGTGTGGCCATACGCCCCAGGGGTTGGGCCTTGGATAGTCGGCCGAACATCTCGTCCTTAGTATCGGGATAGTATTTTTCAAGGTATGCATCTACGAATGGGGTATGTACGCGTGCAGGCGCAACGCTATTGCAGCGTATACCATCCTCTAAACTGTCTACGGCTATGCTGCGGGTCATAGCCGCAACGGCTCCTTTACTCGCAGAGTATGCAAACCGGTCAGGAATCCCGACAGTGGCTACAATTGAAGAGAGGTTAATAATACTTCCGCCACCCGATTTTTTCATGTGGGGCAAAGCCGCACGTGTGCAGAAATAGATGCTCTTGACGTTGATCGTATACATGTGGTCCAGATCTCCCTCCGTTGCTGCATCAAGTTTACCGATGTGGCCTGCTCCGGCATTGTTTACGAGAATGTCCAGCCGACCCTGGTTATGTGCAATTTGGTCTATAATGCTTGTCACAGCACCTGCATCCGTAACATCGCATCGCAGCACTTCACAGCGTTTACCGATATCCTGTGCAACCCTGAACGCATTTACTATATCAATATCAAGCAGGTACACCATGGCACCTTGCTGTACGAAAGCGCGACAAGTAGCTTCCCCAATTCCCTTGGCACCACCGGTCACAATAGCTATTTTGGATTTAAGGCTGAACATGGTTGAATTAAAGGCAAAGAGCCCTCTAACAAATGGAAGACGTCAACAGGAGTGCCTGATTTTTAACCTCTACGTTACTTTTCAGCAAGATATTCTTCCGGCAACGGGAAGCGAGGGGTTTCTGGTTGCCAAAAAATAGTCACGATCCACCAGCGGCCATTCATTTGTAGTAACTGAATACTGTTGATTCCCCTGGAAAATGGAGGCTCATCCATAGATCGGTAGGATTCATACGTACTGAATCGGTGCACCATGTTTCCGAATTGCTCTGATGTATGACTCAATTCGACTTCAAAGAAGGGGTTCTCTTCAAAGTAGTCCCCTATCATTTCTTTGTACTCGTCAGGTGTCCAGGCAAAATACCTATCGTTTCCGGTCTCGTTGGGTGCGATCGCAATCAGTCGGGCTTCAGGGATAAATAGAGTGTCCCACCGCCCCCAGTCAGGTGTTTCCCCGGCGGGAGTAGAGATCACGTCATACAGAGCTTGTACGATTGCATCAGGACTCTCAGTATCCTGGAAGTCCTGTGCCGATACGGAAGAGGCATAGAACAGGATGACAAGAAGGATTCGATACATGGTTATGGAGTTAAGGAATTGTTTTTAGAAGATGTTTGACTTCTTCGAGACTTCCATCATTTGGAGCAGGCTCAATACCAATTGCAGCGCACAGCAGTTCGTAGACATGGATGAGCGAGAAGCCTTCAACCATCAGTCCCCGCTTAAACTGTGGTCCATGTGCAACGAAGGCGGAATGCATGGACGGGAGGGCTGGATCATAGCCATGAGTGCCGCCGGAATAATAGTCCGGGTTGCGCTCAAAAAGTTCCTCGCTTGACATCTGCCATCCTTCATTTGCAACCCCGATCAGATCTGGAATGCGTTCATTACCGCTGTAGTGCCAATTTGCGGGTATGTTGTCGCGTGTAAACCAACTCGCGTATTGCATTTGATTAAGCGCACTCAGTAACGTATCCAACTGAGTTGGATCTTTCAGATTAAAAAAGGCTAACGCATCCAAACCTCCGATCATATATACATCATCAAGGTCAATGAAGTCGTCAACAAATTCGACTCGCTCACTCGAGGTTTCGGCCATGCCATGATCTCCGAGTACAACGAAATTAAGGTCTTCATAGAGGCCTGCATCCCGAAGACGTGCAAGCAGGTTTCCGATTTGCTGATCAACCTCTTTGAGAGCTTCGCGCGTTTCGTTGCCCTTGGGGCCAGATCGATGTCCCTGCGTATCCACGGTGCTGAAGTACGTTGTAATCAGGGCAGGGCGGGGCGTACGCTTTACAGCTGCCATGACCGAATCTATTCGCACATCATGGGGGAGATCATGATCGTACTCCATCCAATAAGTTGGTTGGGTTCCCTGGATCGAATCGACATCAGAACCTACCCAGAAATAGGTCGCACTCGTGTGGCCGTGTTTCTGAACGGTTATCCACAGAGGCTCGCCACCCCACCACTCTGATTTCTTGATTGCGTTTCGATCACCGATTCGAAAAGTACCCAGTTCCGCATCGTACATCGAATTGTTTATAATGCCGTGATTGGCGGGGTACAATCCTGTAATGATGCTGTAATGGTTAGGGAAGGTTTTCGACGGAAAAACTGGCTCTAAATACTCTGCATGAACCCCCTTACCAGCTAATCCATGAAGGTGAGGAGTATTCTCAGGAGTGATATGATCTGCTCGGAGTCCGTCAATTGAGATCAAGATCACGGTATTCGGAGGATCTGGAAGGTCCGCGCAAGAAACAACAATGAGGACAAGCAACCAGAATGAATTTCGAAGTATCATGAACGATCAGCAAAGATGTAATAACAGACGAGCCCCAAAAAAGGAGCAAACACGATAAAGAGGATCCAAATGAGCTTGTCAACGGTGTTGCGGGAACTGCCAGCAATTTCAACAATGGCAATCACATCCAAAACGAGAATGATTATACTACAAAGGGAAAGGCTTCCCCATGACCAAGCCATATTTAGGAGTTTGGGCTCGCATCCTGCAATGAAGATTGCGCAGAGGGCCAACAAGTAGCCGGGAATTAATCGGTAAGTCATATCCGTAAGATAAAGGTTATACACAATTCTCTACGCATAAATTCGGGATGTGATGCACGAAATGTCTACTGATTCGTTTCACTTGAGTTACGGTTGATTTGTATGGCGTAGAATGCGCATTGGCTCAATTGAACTTGGGAAGCGGCCGCTCCTGTTGGCCCCCATGGAGGATGTTTCCGATCCTCCTTTCCGAGCACTCTGTAAGCGATATGGTGCAGATGTTGTCTACACCGAGTTTATTTCATCAGGTGGATTAGTTCACGAGGCGGAAGACTCTCTGATGAAGCTGGATATTCGCGACAGTGAGCGTCCGGTAGGCATTCAGATCTTCGGTGGTGATATTGATCAAGTGAAATCAGCCACGGACATTGTAGACCGGGTTCAACCAGACATTATTGACATCAATTTTGGTTGCCCGGTCCGTAAAGTGGTATGCAAAGAGGCAGGTGCCGGCATCCTGCGCAACCTGCCAAAGATGGAAAAGATTACGCGCGTCGTTGTCGAGGCTACGGATCGGCCGGTAACCGTGAAGACACGCCTTGGTTGGGATGACAGCAGTATAGATATTGTCAATGTAGCCCGAATGCTGGAAGAGTGTGGAATTCAGGCACTTGCGGTGCACGCAAGGACGAGAAAACAAATGTACAGTGGAGAAGCGCGCTGGGAGTATCTGAGGAGAATTCGTGAAGAGGGGCTTGAGCGAATCCCACTCATCGGGAATGGGGATGCCCTGAAGCCGGAGTCTGTCCTGCAAATGTTCGAGGAGACAGGTGTAGATGCCGTCATGATTGGACGCGGTGCGATTGGGAATCCTTGGATTTTTAAGCGTGCAAAGGCATTTATCGAAGAAGGAATCAATCTTTCACCTCCATCCTGGACCGAACGCACCAGCGTGGTCGCAGAGCATCTTACGCTGAAATGTGACTGGCTTGGAGAGCGAAGAGGGGTTAGGGAAATGCGCCGCATGTATGGAGGTTACTTCAAAGGGTTCAGGAACGCAAGTAAACTTCGAATGCGTCTCATGAAAGCAGAGACCATGGAGGAGGTGCTTTCCGTTCTTAACGGAACCCAGGAAGTGGAACCGGAGGTCATCCGATTGAACCCACTAAGCAGCCTGACGACGGTCCATAATCCAGATTACAAGGTAGTCCAAGGCAATCACCGAGCCCAGTATAGCCGCCAGAAGAGGCAGCGCAAGCCATTGATCAAAAATCACCAGTCCGCCGATCGCCCCAAGCGCACCTCCGAGGTACTTGATATAGATTAGCTGGTCATTCGAAGTACGCTTAATCAGGTTCTCAAACCGGCGCTCGTCGTATCCACGTAGGTTTTGAGAGACCATCTCATAAATATCAAGCGTACCAACGAAGGCGATAATTGCTTTCGTTAGCCATAGTTCAATGTCGTCTGAACGTTCGGCAACCTTTTCGGGCAGCGTCTGAAAGGTCACCGAAAGTTCATCCACAATCAGCTCGACAGTTTCAGGCAACTCATCAATCGCCTCCTGAATCTGTCGTCGAAGCCCTTCACGGTTGAACATTTGATAGACCTTGACCGCCATCCCGGCAAGCCCTTTTCTAGCCGCCGAGTCAATCATGTCCATGACGAACGTGGTGATTTTTTCTTTGAGTTCGGGGCTTTCTAGCTTTTCGGTGAGAAACTGGCTGGCCAAACCCTTGATTTCCAATTGGAATTTTTCATCGGAGAGCAGTCCCTCCGTCACCTGCACGGCCATCTCCCGGTATTTGGGAACCACCTCACTGTCATGGATTCGTTCCAGGATGACTTCCTCGCTGATCAGGTCCTTGCTGATTGCAAGGGCAATCAGATCCGCTACCCGATCCTTGGAGGCTGGAATAATGCCTTGCCCCAAGAGCGGTCGACGCTTCCGCGGATGGAACAGCATGGTAATAGCTAACCAGTTCGTAAAAAACCCAATCAACCCGGCAGCTGAAACTGTCACCATTAATCCCTCCAGTTCAAGGATCCGGCTAAATGATGGGAGTCCGAGTCCAGAATAACGTGCAACAATTGAGATCTGCTCTCCCTCAAGGAGAATGTAGGTACCGTTATGATCCAGTAAGAGGCCGAGCCCCGTAAAGTCCCAAATGAATGAAAGGATGAACAGAGCTAACAGGACCCATGGGATCAGGCGGATCAGATTCAATCCGAATCCATGCTTTCTAGTCCTGCCTTTATGTGCTTGAGGCGCTGTTTTTGATGCATCGTTGCCAGGCCAATGTCGCCCGATGTAGTCACTGATGACATCCTTTAAATTCGTTCCAGGTATGTGATCAGATACTGACATGGATCATATTACACGGGGGCTACAAGTCCCAATCGGTCTGCATGTTTATACATACCGGCGATCACATTTGAAATGTGCTGGGACAGTTCAATGCCCAGTTCTTTGGCACCCTGCTGAATATCTGCCCGGCTGACCGCCGCCGCAAACGCCTTATCCTTTAATTTTTTGCGGACACTCTTCGGAGTCATCCCCTGAAGACGTGTGGGTCGAACATAGGCAACTGCTGTAATGAAACCAGCCAGTTCATCCACGGCGAAAAGGGATTTTGCCAGAAGGGTCGTTCGTGGAGTCCCAGTATGGGGGGCATGACCAAGGATTGCTTCAATGATGGATTCGGGGTATCCTTTTTCCCGCAGTAGTGACGTACCTACGTAAGGATGTTCTTCAGGCGTCGGATGACGTTCATAATCCATATCATGCAGCAGACCGGTAATTCGCCAAAGCGTGACATCCTCATCAAAGAACTCTGCATAAGCTTCCATCGCAGCCTCGACCGCATATGCATGTCTCCGAAGGCTGTCGGAGCTCGTCCATTCATGAAAAAGCTCAAGAGCTTCGTCGTATGTGGGCATTGAATTAAAAGAAATCAATCAGCTTCAAGTGTTCGAGGTATTGGCGGGGATCTTCTTCAAAGGTTTCCAGAATCCGTCTCAAGGCGGCTGTAGCTCCCTGCAGTTCAAAGTATAGGGAGTCATCCGTCGCGAGTTTACCCAGTGTACCCTGACCCTGGTTGATCGAAGAGATCAGGATATTGAGTTCATTGGTTGTGGTTTCCAGGATATCCAAATTGTTCGACAACTGCTCAATCACCTCGTTAAGTTCCGCTGCAGTAGCTCCAAGAGAATCCTCCGTGAATGACTCTGCTGTGTTCACCAAGTCTTCGATTCCTAGGAGGACCGATTGCAGGCTTCCCTGCTCTGCCAGAAGGACAGAATGGAAGGCTTCTGCCGAACTCCGAATAGAGGTCAGGGTCTGCTGCATTTGGCCTTCCGGGCCGGCCAACAGTTCGGTTGCTGCGCTAATTGCCTGGCTAGAGCCTGCGAGCACCGTATCAACACGATTCAGGACCGAGGGAGTACGGTTGGCGATGTCCGCCAGGATATCTGACTGCACAGAAGAGGGAATCAGTGAACCGGGTTCATATGCGGGGGCATCCGGGGGGCCAAGCGACAGGTCTAACTGCACGGTGCTCATAAACCCCAGTCCACCGGCAGACGCGATAGTCCCCTCTGTCAAGATCACATCGTCCTGTACAGAAAATGAGATGTACGCTCCTGCGAGGGTAAGCTGCACTTCCGTAATTGAGCCGACTCCCACACCATTGACGGCAACGATATTTCCGGGGACCAGCCCGTTTGAGTTCGTGAGTTCCGTATGATAGATCGGAGCCTGTCCAAAGATTGGCAGATCTTTAAAGAATCGTATCCCCGTATAGAATATGATCCCGGCAAGGACAACGGTCAGTCCTATTTTTAATTCGATGGGTAGCTTCACTTGATTATCGGTTGTTAGATGAATGCTGAGGTCCAATCACATACTCATTGGCCTTCACGAATGCACGAAGCGTTTCGTCGGAGCTCTTTTGCAGCTGATCAATCGTCCCATTCCAATGCATACGTGTGTCATGGATGAAAGCTACACAGTCGGCGATTTGCAGCACCGAGTGCATATCATGGGTAACCACGATACTGGTAATTTCGAGATGATCAGCAAGCCCTTTGATCAGATCGTTAATCGTATTGGAGGTTTCTGGATCTAGTCCACTGGTTGGTTCATCGTAGATAATATATCTGGGGCGTAGTGCAATTGCGCGTGCAAGCGCGACCCGTTTTCGCATTCCACCAGACAACTCATCCGTCTTTTTTGAGCCAATATTCGAGAGTTGCACCAGATCAAGACATTTTTGTACTTCATGACGGATATCCTTTTCTGTTTTCGTGGTAAAGGTTCTAAGCGGGAAGGCCACATTCTCAAATGCATCCAACGAGTCAAAAAGTGCTCCACCTTGGAAAAGAACTCCGAATTGCCTCCGAACCTTGCGGAGTTTTTGGTAACTAATTTTTCCAATATCGACCTCGTCAACCAATATTTTTCCACGGTCGGGGCGCAGTAGCCCAATCACGTGCTTCATGAGAACACTCTTTCCTGAGCCGCTTTGACCAATAATCGCTTGCGTACTCCCTTCGTGAATATCGAGGGAGACATCCTGAAGTACCGCACGACCAGAAAACGATTTGTAGATGTTCTGTACTTGGATCATGCACTCGAAAAGGGCTATTCGTGCGGGGCAGTTTACAGGAGAAGGACGGCAAGAATGAGATCTGCAACCAAAATAAGGACGCAACTCATCACGGCAGCGCGTGTCGTACTGCGCCCGACTCCGTCCGCCCCTCCATTAGTGAAATACCCGATGTAGCAGGATACGGCTGTAATCAGAAACCCAAAAACAAATGCTTTAATCAGCCCAAAGTAGGGACCGAAGTAATTCCAGTGCTCGCGAGCGCCCTGAATGAATTCTCCCGTAGACACGACTCCCGTCAGTTCTGCAGCCGCAATTCCCCCGAAAACACCAACCAGACAGGCTGCGACGTATAAAACGGGCACCATCACGATCCCGGCCAGGACACGTGGAACGATAAGGTATCCGACGGAATTAAGGCCCATGGCTTCCAGGGCATCAATCTGTTCCGTAACCCGCATAGTCCCAAGTTCTGCTGCGATACGCGCACCTACACGACCGGAAAGGATAAATCCTGTAACGACTGCTCCGAGTTCCATCGTGAGCGATGGAACTACCACCGCACCGATAATCTTGGGCGGAATGATGGGAGAAACCAACTGATAAGCTGTTTGAACCGTTGTGACGGCTCCAGAGAACGCCGCTGCCAATGCAACAATGGGAATCGAATCAATTCCAATCCGGACCAGCTGAATGAGGAAGTTCTGCCAATAGGTCTTCATCTCACGCAACGACATGAACGCCGATGACATGAGTATCGTAAAGCGACCAATATCAAAGAATGGCTGAGTAATTCGCAGAACAATAGGTGGCATCATAATGGCAGAATGCTGCGGAGTTAATCAATTTTTGCGATTGTTGTTTCTAGCTCACACTCCGATAGCTATATTGCAGAGCAAATAATTCGAAAGAATGGCAAAGACAATAACACGGTACTGCTGTCAGGAGTGCGGATACTCGTCCCCCAAGTGGCTGGGTAAATGCCCTGGATGCAATTTCTGGGATACCATGGTAGAGGAGAAGGGAACCGGTCGCCGTCATATAGCGACCCATGTGGCGATCCCACAGCCGATTGATGAGGTAGAGATCGGGGAGATGCCTCGAATCGTCACGGGCTCACAGGAACTGGATCGTCTCATGGGGGGAGGGATTATGCGAGGATCTATCGCTCTGGTCGCCGGTGATCCAGGGATCGGCAAGTCCACACTTATGACAGAACTGGGCCGTTATCTGGATCCCCTCACCGTACTCTATGTATCCGGTGAAGAATCCGCTAGGCAGGTAAAGCTTCGTGCTCAGCGCCTTGACGCTGCTTCGGAGAATGTACTTTTATTGGCCGAAACAAATACAGAAGCGATCCTGGGAGCGATTGAAGATTCGGTGCCGGATGTTATCGTCATTGATTCGATTCAAACGCTGTATGACCCAGATGTCTCCAGTGCCCCCGGCAGCGTCACCCAGATTCGTGAGAGTGCAGCCGCATTAATGCAGCTCACCAAGAAAATGAATGCAGCGACCTTTCTGGTGGGACATGTCACCCGGTCAGGGTCTATTGCAGGTCCTCGCGTACTGGAGCACCTAGTGGACACGGTACTCTACTTTGAGGGAGATCAAAACCACGGATACCGCATCCTTCGTGCGGTGAAGAACCGGTTTGGGTCAACCAATGAAATCGGGGTTTTCGAAATGACGGGCGCGGGACTCAAGGAAGTTTTAAATCCCAGTGAGATCTTTTTGTCAGAACGTCAAAACGGCGCCACGGGATCTTGTGTCATCTGTGCGATGGAAGGAACCCGCCCCTTATTAATGGAAGTGCAGGCGTTGGTATCTCCAACGTCGTATGGTACTCCGCAGCGCACCTCAACCGGTTTCGATCCAAAGCGACTCCAGTTATTGCTAGCTGTTCTGGAAAAGCGTGAAGGGCTGGTATTGGGCGGTCAGGATGTGTTTCTGAATGTTGCTGGTGGAATGCGGGCAGAAGAGCCAGCGGCAGATTTGGGTGTTGCCGTTGCAATCGCTTCATCTCTTCACGATATCTCTGCAGACCAATGCGGGGTTCTGATTGGCGAGATCGGGTTGGGAGGAGAGGTAAGAGGAGTCAGCCGACTGGAAACACGTCTCAGAGAATGTGCCAAACTTGGATTTGAGACGGCAGTAGTACCATCGCGGAGTCTTCAGGAATTTTCTCCCCCAAATAATATCCGCGTTGTAGGCGTGGAGAGCATCAGTGAGGTACTTGAACTGCTTCTGAGCTGATCGTGGGCAATAACTCAAAATTCATGTGCGTTAATGGGTGAGAGTGATTTCGGCGATATGTACAAATCCCGGCCTGACGATGAATTGCTGGTGGCCTACGTGGAGCAAGGAGACCAACTCGCTTTCCAGCAGCTTGTTAACCGCCACAAGGATCGTGTCTATGGCTTTATTATCGGTATGGTCCACGATGCCGAACTAGCCAATGATCTTTTTCAGGACACGTTTCTAAAGGTCGTTGATGTGATGCATCGACGTCGTGGGAGTTACACTCCACAAGGGCGATTTCTGGGTTGGATATTGATGATCGCACGAAACGTCGTGTACGACCACAAGCGAAGTCGGAATAAATGGAAGGATGTAGCAGGTGACGATGAAAACTACTGGGATCGCATTCCTGATGATGCCAAGGCACCAGATGAAGAATTGTATCTCAAAGAGAGGAGTCAATGGTTGGATGCCTGCATCGAATCACTCCCCCCGTCACAGCGGGAGGTCGTGTTATTGCGGCAGGATGCAGGATTAACATTCCGGGAAATCGCCGAGATCACAGATGTATCAATCAACACAGCACTCGGGCGTATGAGATACGCCCTCATTAACCTAAGGGCTATGGTTGAGCGGCAATCGCAACGTTATGCCCCCAAGATGGATCAGTTAGAGAACGGGCAGTTACCTGCCAAAACATATGTCTAAAAAAAGAACAACAGATACTGATAAAAAGCTTCTTCTGATCAAACATCTTTATGGTGAAGATGTCAGTTCGGAGAAGCTGAAAGAACTTCTTGAAGACCCTGAGAATCAGGCGGAATATGACGAATTCAATCGTGTAAAAACGCAGTTAGAGAATCCTGCGCTTCGAAGGCGTGTGACTGCGCCGGACGATGTAGTAGATCGGGTATTTGCATCAGCTGCCCGGCCTAGGCCTCGTCGTATTTGGAGTAGGCCTGTTCGTCGACCAAAGCGGCTAACTTTAGTCGGTGGTACACTTGCGGCTGCCGCATGTGTGCTATTTCTGTGGTTTCTTTCCGTTCCGCAAAACGAAGTCCCCGAGGCGGAGCCCCCGTCTGCCTCAGAAGAACTGCAGTGGGATGATACACAGGACCGCATCGAAATGCAGCAGGCCCTCAGTGTTGTGCGTCAGCGAACCAGTCCCGATTTATGGGATGAGTCCGCAGTCATGAAATTGGATTCACTTCAATTAAACACAAGTCCATCTGGTGTTGGAACCGCCAGTACTATCCCTCAATAACCATCGAAATCCAATGAAACCGATCATATCTTCTCGTTATCTGATACTCTTATTGATTGCACTCTTTGCGGGTAATGCTCAATCGCAGTCCATCCGTGTTGAACGTATAGAGGGACAGCTAAGAGTGAATGGGGAGCCCATAGATGTTGATGCTCTACCGGAGGAGCTGGAATTGGGCGAGGTAGAGTTCAGTTTACAGTCAAGCGGGACCTTTCCGATGCAGATTGAAATCAACGGGACCCGCTTTGAAATCTGGCAGGATCGTGTTACGAAGGCGGATCAAAGCGGACTAGTGCACTTCAAATTATATCTCGAGCCGGATGGCACCTACACGACAATAGAGTCTGGAGCACTAGACGTACTTGGTCTCGTAGAGATGATGTCCGAACATATTTCGGGGGTGGTTTCATCTGTTCCTACGATGGAGTACGATCTTCTCCAAATGATGGAAGTTGCCACAGTTGCAGTAGAGTCACGGGATAAAACCCTTCCACAACAAACCCTTCCACAACAATTAGAGGGGATGGCTTCCAGGCTGCAGGAGGCAACGAGAATGCTCGAATTCTCGGGTTACCTGGAAAATGTCCAGAACGCAAGCGATGAGCTATATGAATTACTGCAACATGAATGGCGGAAAGAAGTCGAGGTTGCAGAGATGGCTGGACGGATTCGAGTTCTTGACGATGGTTCAGAACGGGATGAAGCGATTGAACAACTAAGAGCAAAGTTGGAGGAAATATTTCTGATGAAGCAGGAAAACCGGCGCATGGAGATACAACATCTGGAAATGGAACTTGAAAGAATGGAAAGGCGGTTAAAGGAAAGATCTCGGGCAATGGATCGTCTAATAGATGCTCGCTTGGATGAACTGCTGGGATCAAGGCAGTAAATGCAGTGAATCCAGGAGCCTTTTACAAAATTCTCCCTTTCGGTACGAATTTTGCTTCCGGAATACCCGAGGGAGCATTATTTGCGGACCGAATAAGAGTTTTGCAAGAGTCGCTCCAGTTGAAGTAATCTATTGCTACCATACTTACAAGCAAATTTTAGTCATGAAACAGTTCTTTGCGTTGGCCTCCATTTTTTTTATGTCACTTCTGATGATAGCCCAGAATGCCGAGGCCCAACGGGATTCTCTTCGCGTAGAGAAGGAAATGGTCATTAGTGCAGATGGTGATACAATGATTGTAACGAAGACATTCCCAATGCGCGTAAACATAACATCTCCAATGCGTGGAAGGGGGGTGATTGTTAGCGCGGATGGCGACACAATGATCGTTTCGAGGAGGTACCCAGGACGCGCAAGCGATATGGTTATACGGGCAGATAGGTCGGATCCCATTTACGTAGAGGAAGAGGTAATGGTCAGTGTAGATGGCGACACGATAATGGTTACGCAGAGACCCCTGAGGCCCGTACGGGATATAGTTGTATGGGGAGAGCGGTCACATCCCCTTTACGGAGCGGGGGTGGTCGTTCGTGTAAATGGCGATACATTGATGGCTACGAATAATCCTCCAAGACGTAACCGAAGAGGAGATCTTGAGGCGGAAACCTTTATAGAAAGGGCGATGGTCAATTCCGATGGAGATACGACGATGGTGACTATTTGGACGGAAACAGACCGTGAAGAGTGGGGACGCCGATCTCGTACCGGACGCCAGATGCGCCATAGATCACGTGGCGTAGAGGAGGAAGTGATCATTAGTGCAGATGGCGATACAATGATGGTTACAGAGAGGCCCCTAAGTCGCGTACGGGATATAGTTGTGAGGGGAGAGAGGTCACATCCCCTTCATGGAGCGGGGGTGGTCGTTCGTGTAAATGGCGATACATTGATGGCTACGAACAATCCTCCAAAACGCAACCAGGAGGGAGATCTTGAGGCGGAAACCTTTATAGAGCGGGCGATTGTCAATTCCGATGGAGATACGACGACGGTGACTATCTGGATTAAAGGAGACCCCGAAGAGAGGGTAGACCGGTCCCGTACCGTTCGCCAGATCCGAAATAGGCTTCACCAAAGGTCTGGATCTCGACAACAAATACAGATGCATAATGTACGTCGGGAACTTGGAGATTCAAGAGAATTGCGAGAGATGGAAGTAGAAGCGCGGCGATTAGCGCGGCAGTTACGTCAGGCGGATGAAGAATCCTATCAGGAAAAGGAGGAGATGCTCCGAGAGCAGCTGGAGAAGATATTTGACTATAAACAGAAAGTGAGGATGAAGGAACTCGATCAGAAACGCAGGGATATCGAAGAGCAGAGGAAGATCATGGAAGAACGTCAAAGTAACCGGGAAGCGATTATCAAAGATCGGATCAATCAGCTTCTTGGCCGGGGATCATCGTATCGTTGGTAATTCGTCTGCATCGGGATTTGTATAGGTCATAGCCTCACGTAGTAGATAGCTCTGGAGGGGGAGTGATCGGAACTCTGTAATCGAGCCTCCAGAAATAGAACCCCGGACGGAGTAAGGTCGAATGCCCTGCAAGGGAACGCCCCCTGCAGGGCATTCTGCGTTAGTTTCCGTGCCAGAGGCTCCGCGTGTGCAATAGTAATTCACCTAAGCCACTGTGTACGCTCACACAGATCAGGAATATCCCCGTTACTCAGAGAATTTTTCTTACTTTATGGCACAATTGCACAGTCAGGTGCATGCAAGATGACTCGTGGTAAATAATCATGCCTTGTATGCGACATGCAGATACTCGCAATGTAATCAACGAGGGCAGGTACACATTCTCAAATTAACATAGTGTGGTAGACGGGTACCAAAGAGATGGATTCCTGATGCGGCACTGATATGAACGGTCAAAGCGAGCATTTTTATGAACCCGATAGACACACTTGAGCAAGCGATTCGAACAGTTCCAGATTTTCCAAAATCCGGAATTCACTTCAAGGACATCACCCCCATTTTATCCAAGATGTCCCTCTTGAAGTTGGCAGTTGAGCAACTAGTCCTCCCGTTCAAAGGGGAAAATATTACGAAAGTAGTCGGAGTAGAATCTCGAGGATTTGTCATGGCCCCTATGATTGCGCTTGAGTTGGGAGCTGGTTTTATCCCTGTTCGGAAAGAAGGGAAACTACCTCGCCAGACCTACAGTGTCTCCTATGACCTCGAATATGGTTCAGACACGTTAGAAATGCATCGAGATTCGATACGACCAAGTGATCGGGTGCTCATCCATGATGATGTCCTTGCGACCGGTGGTACAGCAGCCGCTGTAGAAGATCTGGTAGATCGAAGTGCAGGGGAAATCGTAGGTCTTTCATTCCTGATAGAATTAGTGGAATTGGAGGGTAGAGCAAAGCTGAGGTACAAAGAGAAAGTGCGTTCCGTGATCCAGATGTAAGGTGTCGGTGTTCCTGATGGCGTATCAGGAGCCTGGGTCGAGGGTGGCAGAGTGGATCTGGTTGTAGGGTCCAATTGATCTGGATGCAAGTAGAGTGGTGATCGCGTTTCGGAGTCGGATTCAATCACGCGTACTTATGGTATGCTGAACACGATCTAATGTGCAAGTACCTTAGAGATAGAGGTGATAGCCAGAATAATACTAAAGCAGAATCGGATCAACCATTGTTCAAAATTGAGCCATCCTGCCGTGAAGTGCGTTACAAGTGACTGATGTAATAATGAGCGGAGATTATGAATCTTGGACTTGAAGGAAAGGCAGCCTTTATAGCTGGCGCTAGTGGTGGGTTGGGACTCGCTACTGCGATTGCACTGGCGCGTGAAGGGTGCAAGGTAACCATATGCTCTCGTGATGAGGATAGAATCAACAGTGCGGCAGCATTAATCCTGGAAAACGACTGGGCTGACGCTGAGAAAATTTTCCCAACGGTGTGTGATGTGACTCAGGAATCGCAGGTACGTCTCGCCATCCATAAATCCGTACAAAAGTTTGGTCACCTACACATTCTATTCACAAATGCTGGTGGGCCAAAGACGGGATTGATAGATGATTTCACCGAAGAGGACTGGAAGGATGGCATTGAGCTGAATCTATTAAGTACGATCAATTTGTGTCGTCATGCACTTCCGCATCTGCGGAGGGCGGCACATGAGCATCAGCATGCCCGAATTCTGATGCTCACGTCAATAGCTGCGAAGCAGCCGATTGGCTCTCTTTATCTGTCCAATACTTCCCGGGCTGGTGTGCAAGGCTTTGCCAAAACGCTGTCTGAGGAAGTTGGGAAAGAAGGGATCACAGTCAATACGCTTCTGCCGGGTTTCACCAGGACCGAGCGCCTGCAACATTTGGTAGACTACCTGATAGATCAGCAAGGAAAGACAAAGGAGGAGGTGGAAGAGGGATGGGCCATGCAAGCCTCTTTGAATCGTTTGGGAGAGCCTTGGGAATTTGCAGCCGCAGCCACATTCTTGGCCAGCAAACAGGCTGGTTTTATCACGGGTGTCGCGCTGCCCGTCGACGGTGGATACTCCAAGCACATACTGTAAGATGAAACCCAGAGTACTTGTTGCCATGAGCGGGGGAGTTGATTCTTCGGTCGCTGCAGTGCTTCTTCATAAGCAAGGGTACGAGGTGATCGGGATCACTATGAAAACATGGGATTACAGTGGAAGTGCTCCTCGGCGCAGTGGCAAAGAAGTCGGATGCTGTACGCTAGAGTCCATGAATGATGCGAGGCAGATTGCCTTGACCCATGGATTTACACACTTTATTGTTGATATACGGGAGGAGTTCGGGGACTGGGTTATTGAGCGGTTTACGGAAGAATACTTGGCAGGGCGGACACCAAACCCGTGTGTTCTTTGCAATACGCATATCAAGTGGGATGCACTATTGCGGCGGGCAGATGACTTGGAGTGCCCACAAATCGCAACCGGTCATTATGCCCAAGTTCGCGAAGAGGACGGGCGGTTCATATTGTCCTGTGGTTTGGATAAGCAAAAAGATCAAAGTTATGCACTCTGGGGGCTCCCACAGGAACAACTGGCCCGCACCATTTTCCCCCTGGGTCACTATGAAAAGTCGAAGATTCGAGAGCTTGCGGTTGAATTCGGACTCACGGGTGTGGCTCATAAGCCAGATTCGTATGAAATTTGCTTCATTCCAGACAACGATTACAGACGGTTTTTACGGGATCGTGTGCCTGGGTTGAATCAGCGGGTAAGTAACGGGCCAATCATTCTTTCGGATGGTACGGAAGTTGGCCGTCACGATGGATACCCATTCTATACCATTGGGCAGCGCCATGGATTAAATCTTGCACTTGGTTATCCAGTCTATGTCTCTGCAATTGATCCAGAAACCAATACAATTACCGTGGGGCCTCGTGAAGAGTTATTCAAACAGACGTTAGTTGCAGACAAGATCAATCTTGTGAAGTACCCGTCAATCTCAAAGGAACAACCCGCACTGGCCAAGATTCGATATAATGACCCAGGGGCCCCTTGTTTGGTTCAGCAGACAGCGGCCGACGAGCTTCAGGTGTCGTTCATGGAGTCGCGGGCGGCAATTACTCCAGGCCAGTCTGTCGTCGTGTATGAGGGAGAGGATCTACTGGCTGGTGGCTGGATCCAGCGTGTTTTTGAGGGGGCGGAGACGATGGCGGCATCCCAAAACTGAGACGAATGCGACTAATCGTACTCATCCTGTTGACGACGCTGGGAGCATCCTGCCAGACGAGTCATGTACCCGATACCAATACAGAAACTACTGATACAGAAAAAATGGGTAATCAGATTCGAGGAACTGGGAAGATTGTGTGGAATAATTTTGAGGGTGGATTTTTTGGTATTGTAGATCAAGCAGGTACACGATATTATCCCCTTAATCCACTTGATGAAGAACTACAGGTAGACGGTATAGCCGTAAGCTATGTACTTAGTCTCAAGCCTGGTGTAATGACGACCGTGATGTGGGGAATGCCGGTTTCAGTGATCAGCATCGAGAAAATAAACCGTTGAGACAGGCTCAGCTCCGTGCTTATGCGATTCATTTTTATGTTCGCAGTACTTCTTGGGACGGTCGACGGCGCTTCTGCGCAAACGCATCCACCTCTGACCATTCCACGAGTAGCAGGCCCAGTCACCCTGGACGGCATGAGCATCGAAGCCGCTTGGGATTCGGTTGTGCCTTGGATCCCGGTACAGTACGAGCCCAACAATGGCATGCCGGCGACCGAACGAACCGAGTTCCTGGTAGCCTACGACAACGAGTATGTGTACCTCGCGCTGCGCGCGTTCGACAGCGACCCCGACGGGCTTCGTGCTAATACCCTTTACCGCGACCGCCTGAGCGGAGATGATCATTTCGAAATCCTGCTTGATACGTTTAACGATGGTGAGACTGCGCTGCTCTTTACAACGACCCCAGCCGGTATACGTAAGGATGCGGCTATTTCCAATGATGCAAGCGGAGGTGGAATCTCTTCCGGTGGCTGGATAAACGGAGATTTCAACACGTACTGGGACGTAGCCACGACCATTGATCCCGAAGGGTGGTTCGCTGAAATTCGTGTTCCGATCAGCAGTTTGCGATTCCAAAATAAAGAGGATGCCGTGGTAATGGGAATCGCTCTCCAGCGCAAGATTGCGCGCAAAACCGAGCGTGTGGTGTTCCCCCCTGTACCGCCAATAACCGATTGGGCCTTTCTCAAACCCTCCTTGGCCCAAAAAATCGAGTTTGAGGGCATCAAGTCTGAGCGGCCGCTTTACGTGACCGCCTATGGTCTGGGCGGTACTGAATCGCGGCCTAATGCCGCCCAGGATATGCGCACCAACTCTTGGAAGGGTGGGCTGGATCTAAAATACGGATTGACCAATAACGTGACGGCCGACTTGACATTCAATACCGATTTCGCCCAAGTGGAAGCAGATGACCAACAGGTCAATCTGACGCGATTTTCCCTGTTCTATCCTGAGAAAAGGCAGTTCTTCCAGGAGCGTTCGGGACTGTTTGACTTTCGTGTAGGAAGCCAAAGCCGACTCTTTCACAGTCGACGCATCGGTCTGGATGACGATGGTCAGCCCGTACGTATCTGGGGCGGTGGACGCACGGTGGGCCGCATCGGCGGATGGGATTTTGGGCTGCTGAGTATGCAAACCGGCGTCAGTGACACACGATCCTCAGAAAATTTCGGCGTCCTACGGCTACGCCGTCAGATGCCTGACGGACTTAGCCGGCTCGGTGGCATGCTTACGAGCCGACTGGGACGGAACGGCAATTACAACTTGGCTTTTGGCCTCGATGGGATTGTCCATTTGAAGGGTGAAGACTTTCTGATCTATCAATGGTCGCAATCCATTGACCACGAAGCGGGAGATGTCGACTTATTTGACGCTACGCGCGTTGCCATATCTGCAGAACGGCGGAGGCGGCGGGGATGGGGCTATAATTCGATCGCAGAATGGGCCGGCCCCACATACGATCCGGGCATAGGATTCACGCAACGAATCAATTACTTTCTTGTGGATCATACGATGTCGTACACCTGGATCAAGGGCTCAGACTCTCCCCTGATCTGGCACCGGCCTGGCTTGCGCGGATTTGTTTTTTTCAGCCCGTCCTTTGAGATCGAAACTGCCGAAATAGGTCCAGAGTGGGATTTCGTAGCCAAGAGTGGTGCGGGAGGCGGCGTAGAATTCAAGATCCAATCTGAACTCCTAGAGGCACCCTTTGCGCTGTCAGACAAAGTGCAGATCCCAGCCGGTCGATACAATTTTTTTCGTATAGGAGCAAAATACAATGTATCACACACAAGACTCCTCCAAATTCGTCCCCACGTTCAAACCGGTGCATTTTACGATGGCTGGCAAGTGGCCGTGGGTGCCGCACCGATCTGGTATTTGTCGAAGCATCTTGAACTGTCTGGTTCCTATCAGTTGACGCGAATCCGCTTTCCGTCGCGCGATGATACGTTTCTAGCACACTTGGCTCGCCTTCGAATTGGCAGTGCTCTGAATGCCAAGTTCAGCGCAAACGTCTTTATCCAACTCAATAGCATTCAGCACGTAGTCAGTGGTAACATACGCGTGCGGTACAATTTCAGGGAAGGCAACGACCTGTGGGTGGTCTATAACCAGAACCTTGATACGGATCGGGACCGAGTGCTGCCTCGCCTCCCATCGACAGAAGGACACACCGTGCTCGTCAAATACACGCACACCTTTCACTATTGATTGCGGTACAACTACGACAGGGTCGTCGTCAAGGGGGGATCTGGCAGGCTGACTGTAGCAGTAGTGGGATCTTGAGGGTGTGTTCCGGTGAATAGTTGAGCTGTATTCTCTAGATTCTGTGTTCGCTTTGGAGCTACCGTCGTGTTAGAGCGTCACCTCGGTGCCGAGCTTCATTTCACGGGCTCGCTTTTCCAAAAAGCTGGCCACCACGAGATCTTGGATCGCGTTGCCCACGGACTTAAAAAAAGTGATTTCAGAATCATGGGTGCGACCTTGGATACGCTCCATCAGAATCTCTCCTAATTCCCCGTAGATATGCGACGCGTCAAAATGTCCCTGCTGAATTGGTACGATAAGATCGCCTGCCTCTCTGAGACATGCCTCGCGTTGATCTACAATCACCTTCGCCTGTGCCACTACATCAGCGGGAATTTCTGTCATATCTGGTCGGTAGGAGCCGATTCCATTAATATGTGTCCCCGGTGAAAGATGTTGAGATGAAAAGACAGGGGTCATGGATGTCGTAGCAGTGCAGATAACATCCGCTTCGGCAAGCTCCTCCGGCTCTTTCGCTTCGGTGACGGTGATACCATGGCGGCGTTCTATTTCTTCTATGAACCTCTCTGTATTTTGAGGTGAGCGCCCAAAGACAATAATTTTATTGATCGGACGTACGGTACAGACTGCCTCCACCTGGGTGTATGCCTGAACTCCAGTACCAAAGTTTGCCAAAACGGATGATGCTGGGCGCGCGAGGATTTCTGTAGCCAATCCCGCACCGGCACCTGTTCGAAGAGACGTGATAGATTCACCATCCATGAGAGCCAGGGGAGTGCCTGTTTGTGCATCGCTAAGAGTGACCATGGCATGGATAAGGGGAAGTCCGCGCTCAGGATTTACTGGACTTACGTTCACCATCTTCAGGCCGACCTGCGAATGATTTGCGGAGTAAGCCGGCATGAACAATGCACGTTCCCCATGCTCTCCAAGTGGCATGTTCATGCGTATGGGTACATTTGCACGTCCAGACGAGAGTGCCTCAAAGCCGTCGCGCATTAGGTCAATTGCTTCTCGCATAGATATGGCGGAAGCAATCTCTTTTCCTGAAAGTACTCGAAGGGTCACCATAGTGAATTTATCGGAGAAGAAATCCGTCTCGAAAGGGGTCCTGAGGGTCCAAAATAAATGTGTGTTGGCCCGTAATAAATGCACGGCCTTCAATCTCTGGGATGATGGCTTTGTGTGGACCAAATTGAAGCTCTTCCGTGATCATTCCTGTGAAGGAGCTTCCGATTATACTTTCAATGATGATCGGCTCACCAAGCGCAAGCTCTCTCCGTGCATGAAGCAACGCAAGTCGGCCACTCACCCCTGTTCCCGTGGGACTTCGGTCCACCTCGCCGTCTGCAAAAACGCAGACATGGCAACTGTGTGCATCCGATGATTTTGCAGCACCGACGAAGACGGTTCCATACAAGAAGCCCATATCTGGTTCGTAGGGATGGACAATTGGCAGGTCGGCGATGATTGCTTGTTTAATCATCTTCCCCACATGAATCAAGTCACTATAACACCCGGGGCTTGTTTCCAAATCAACCTCCTCAGCCTCTACATACGCGTAGTATGCACCGCCAAAGCCGATATCATACCGGATTCGCCCTATATCTGGCAGATCAACGAATTGGTCCATGGCATGCGCGTAGGAGGGGACATTTCTGAAGCGAACAGATTGCACTTGCCCAGCTTCAATGCGTGCCCATGCAGTCACTAATCCCGCTGGGGTATCAATCAAGACTCGTGGTTCAGGTTCTGATTTTGGAAGCATTCCTGTTTCGAGAACCACCTTCGTTACGGCAATAATCCCGTGGCCACACATCGTACTATACCCTTCGTTGTGCAGGAAAAGCACTCCAAAATCGGCATTCTCATGAACCGGCTCCGTGATCAGGCATCCATACATATCTGCGTGTCCGCGAGGCTCCCAAAGCAGGGCAGTCCGCAGTGCATCGTGATGAGTCTGCAGCTCGTTCCGACGCGCCAATAGTGTATCACCTGTGGGTTGCGGATAGCCTGTCAAGATTACGCGTAAGGGTTCTCCTTCCGTATGGGCATCGATGCACTTGATAGTGAGTCCATCGGGGTGCCAGTTGTCAACTGTATCAATAGGAAGCGTCATAGAATTCTCTCAATCTACGCGTTCTCCTCATCCAACAGAAAATTTCCTCAACCGACTAAGCGGCTACTAGCAATATCTCGAAATATGTAGGAGGAAGCAGTTGTAGCAACCAAGGCTAATCAAAAGTAGGTTCTCAATATCTGGTCAAGGTAGAGACTTAAACCAATATTTGATCTTCTGTGCCATCAGTTTTCGACGTATGACCAAAAATTTATTGTAGTCAGGAACCGTTCCATTGAGCAGGGACAGCGGCAAGCAATTCTGCCTGAAGTTTTCCTCCAATTTTGCGCGATCACGGATTCCTCCATATCGGGCTTTTCCTCCGTTAATCTGTTCAAGTAGTTTAGATCTTATAGCAGGACGGTTCTGCCTGATTAGCGCTACCTTAGCGCGATCC